>JACCRD010000071.1 GCA_013813755.1 Acidobacteriota bacterium
CTGATAGGCTTTGACGATTGTGTGATTGGAAAGCGTTTCCTGCGCCGTGTCGAACAAAAGTTTGTTGCCTTCAAACGATTCATCGGCAAGTTTTCGGAGAGCCTGACTAAATTTGCCAGTCAAAAGACCGATAATCGGCGCGAGAATTAAAGCGCCGAGCATCAAACGCCAATTGTAATAAAACCCCGCGCTGAGAAAAGAGACGAGCATAAAACTTTCGCGCAGAATGTCGCGCAAATTTGAGGAAACTGATAGCTCGATTGCCGAACAGCTGACGACGATTCTGGAAACCAAATAATTTGTCCGATGTCTTTCAAAAAAGTTCGCCGATTGATTCAGAAGATGCGAGTATAATTCCTGCCGTAGCTGTAGCACCGCGGATTGTCCGATTTTTGCCATCAAGTACGAAGAAAAGAATTCGGCAATTCCTTTTCCAACGGTAAAAGTCATTAAGAGACCGGCAATTACAAGCCACGCTCGATACCAATCGTCGACCGGGATATATTTTTGCAAATTAAATAGCGTCACCGAGTTTTTGGCAGAATCTGGAGTAAGCTGATCAGTCAGCGGAACGATCAGCGCCAAAACCGCCGTCTCAAAAAACGCCGTAAAAATCATTGCTACCAAAGCTAAGACAAAGGTCAGAAGATTTGGTCGCAGGTATTTGAGAAGTCGTATAAATTCGCTCATTCGGTTCTAAACATTTGAATATACTTTAGCCTGGCGGCATTAGTCCAAAGATAAATATAAAGTTTTGCGCTTTTTTGATTCGTGGTAAGATTTGCAACGCTCGAAAGAGTTGTAGCATCTTTTCTAAAAGCCAAATCTTCACTGGAGAAGAAATATGAAAATTCTTAAAGTTATAAATTTTTTAATAATATTTTCCGCCTTTTTTTTATTTAATACGAGTGTTTTCGCCCAAGGCGACGTGCCGCGCGAAACCCGTTCGGTAACTTATCCGGTTGACGAAACCGTGATGCTCAAGTTTCGCGGCACGACCCGTTTTCCGCGGATGAAGGGCGAAGGGAAAATTCAGCGCACCAAAAAGAACGGAACGGAAATCGAGCTTTCCGTCTCCAAAATGCCGCGCCCGTTTGAACTCGGCGCCGGTTTCGCAACTTATGTCGTGTGGGCGATTTCCCCCGACGGACAAGTTGATAACTTGGGCGAAATCAAACGTCGCGGTTTTTTTGATTTTGATTCAAAAATTTCCGTCACGACTCCGCTCCAGAATTTCGCTTTAATAATCACAGCTGAACCGCATTATCTTGTTCGCCGTCCGAGCCGCGCCATAATGCTCGAAAATTTGAATCCTTTTTCCATGAGCGGCAAAACTTTAGCGACGACAACCGCTGTTCAGTATTTTGGAAATTCAAGCGATTATTTCAGCGACACGAGAACGCCTGAAATCGCCGAACTCGATTACTCAAAAACGCCTTCGACTATTTTGCAGGCGAAACAAGCCGTCGCCTTGGCGAAATTTGCCGGAGCCGACCGCGATGCGAAAGAAGAACTCGCGCAATCCCAGACGATTCTGCAAAACGCGGAAAATTCCTGGAAAGCCGGGCGTGACGAAGAAACGGTTGATATTGTTGCCCGCCAGGCAATCGGCGCGGCTGTCAAAGCTGAAACAACCGCCGCCGTTCGCCGGGAAGCTCGTGAAAAACGCAACGAAAAAACCAGGCAGGATGCGGATATCCGCGATGCGGAAAACAAAATTATGGACGCGCAGGGTGAAGTGGCAAATATTCGCGCTGAACTTGCCAGGGAAACACGCAACCGAGAATTAGCCGAGCGTGATGCGCAAAATTATGCCAATCAAGTGAAGGAATTACGCGATGAACTTGGCAGATTGCGCGAGGAATTCGGCAAAAATAAAGTTGAAACCGAAGATGTTAAAGCCAAACTTGCAAAAATAGATAATGAGCGCCAGGAAGCCGAACGCTTACAATCAGAAAGTGATCAGCGGGCGCGTTTTCAAATGAATCAGGGTATTCTGATGCAGTCTCTGAGAAAATTCGGCGCGGTCAGTCAGGACGAGCGGGGAATCATCCTGACTCTGCCGGAAAATTACTGGTCGGGAATTAGAGTCAGCAGTTTCGCCCCGACGGCAGAGCCAAAGTTAACATCGCTCGGCGAAGTTCTGGCAAGCAGCGCGGAGTATAAAATTACGGTTGAAGCGCACACTGATAATAAAGGAACGCCGGAGGAATTGGAGTCGTTGACAAGCGAACGCGCCCGTGCGATCAGCGATAAAATAACTTCGTTTGGGGTTAATCAGGAACGTATCGAAGCCAAGGGTTTCGGATCCGCGCTTCCGGTCGCGCCGAATTCAACCAATGCCAATCGAGCAAAAAATCGTCGCGTACAGATAATTCTCGTTCCGAGCATTTAGAGCTTTATACGTTAAAAAATTGGAAGACGGAATAGCTTATAATTGATGATTGAAAGCTGATAGATAAAATTATATATCTATCAGCTTTCAATCATTATCCGCCGGTTATTCTAAAGGCTTATTTTTTTTGAAGGAAACGGAGTTCCACCAGATGTCCAAAATCCTGTTCCATCACCGAAACTAATAAATTGAAATTCCAAAAGATATTTTTCAGGTTTTGCCGAGTTAGAGTTTCGGCGCATATATTCTTTAAAGTTTCTACTTTCTCTGGGATTAACCTTAAACGTATAAGACTCGTTTTTTTTCAGGGGAATATCGGTTTCATTTGCTAATTCACTGAATGTTATAAGGTCGCCCCTACCGTATTTCATTGAAAATCCATATTGATCTCCCCTTGGACTGAGGAAATCTTTTGTTGTCGAGATAAAAAACTTAAGGTAATAAATCGGCTTTCCGCCCGTATTAGTCACCTTTACTTCTACATCATTTAAAACCATCTTCCGAATCACCCTTTATAATCTCTATTTTTATCTAAGTACAGGACAAAATTAATATAGAATCTTGTGTTTCCTTGCTTTTCGCAAATGTTGAGAATTTCCGAAAGACTTGTTCTAAATAATCTAAGCCGACTCGAAAAACCGATTGAGCGCGGCATCCGTGCTTTTTCACCGTGATTGGGCGGCT
>JACCRD010000083.1 GCA_013813755.1 Acidobacteriota bacterium
GCGCGGTTGATTTCGTCACGCCCGGACTGTCCGGCAAACCCAGAGTCGCCACGCCCGAACCGGCGCGGCTCAAAAACGAATCGGCGTGTCCGTGATAACAGCCTTCAAATTTGATAATTTTCTCGCGCTTTGTAAACGCCCTCGCCAGGCGCATCGCGCTCATGGTCGCTTCGGTGCCGGAGTTGACCATTCTGACCAGCTCAATTGACGGCACAAATTTTTTGATCAGCATCGCCAGTTTTATTTCTCTGACATTGCACGCTCCAAAACTCGAACTGTTTCCGGCGGCAATCTGGACGGCTTTGACGACATCAATCGGCGCGTGTCCGAGAATCATCGGTCCCCAAGAACCGATATAATCGATAAACTCGTTGCCGTCAACGTCCGTAATTTTCGCGCCCTTCGCTTTTTTGATAAAAAGCGGGTCACGCCCGACCGCTTTAAATGCTCTGACCGGAGAGTTTACGCCGCCAGGTAGATGTCTCTGCGCTTCCTTAAATAATTGTGTGCTTTTTTCAGTATTCATTTTTTATAAATTTATTTATTTTTGCAAATTTATACAGATCAAAAAGTTTTAAGTTAAATCTTGTAAATTAAATCTTAATTGATCTGTCTTTATCTGTGATCATCTGTGGTTAACTTTCTTAAATTAATTTGGCTGCTTCTTTGGCAAAATAAGTAATTATCACGTCTGCGCCGGCTCGTTTTATCGAAGTCAAAACTTCCATCATCACTTTTTCGCCGTCAATCCAATTTTTTTCCGCCGCCGCTTTGATCATCGAATATTCGCCGCTGACATTATACGCCGCCAACGGAATATTAAAATTGTCTTTGGCGCGGCGAATTAAATCAAGATACGAAAGCGCCGGTTTGACCATTACAATATCCGCGCCTTCCTGAATATCAAGCGCGATTTCCTTTATTGCTTCATCGGAATTTCCCGAATCCATCTGGTAGGATTTTCGGTCACCGAACTGCGGCGCGGATTCCGCCGCCTCCCGAAACGGTCCATAAAACGCCGACGCAAACTTTGCCGAATAAGCCATAATTGGCGTTTCCGAAAAATTATTTTCATCTAAAACTTTTCTGATCGCGCCGACTCGTCCATCCATCATATCCGAAGGCGCGATAATGTCCGCGCCGTTTTCAGCGTGCGACAACGCTTCTTTCGCCAGAAGTTTGAGCGTTTCGTCGTTCTGCACCGAATCATTTTCAATCACGCCGCAATGCCCGTGCGAAGTGTATTCGCACAAACAAACGTCGCTGATGACAAGCATTTCGGGAAATTCTTTTTTTATTTCGCGCAGAGCTTTCTGAACAATTCCGTTTTTATCATACGCGCCCGAACCGATTTCATCTTTCGCCGCGGGAATTCCAAACAGCAGAATCGAAAAGATTCCAAGCTTTTGCAGTTCTTCGCACTCGCGCAAAACATTATCAATCGACATTTGAAATTGTCCGGGCATCGAGGAAATTTCTTTTTTGAACTTTGTACCCTCGACAATAAAAAGCGGATAAATAAAATCGTTTTTGCTCAAAACTGTTTCCCGAAACATATTTCTCAGCACAGACGTTTTTCTCAGTCGCCGCAGCCTTGAAACGGGAAAATTTGGATAATTTAGATTGGTCATTTTTAAAACTTAAATACGATTTAACCACAGGTAAATAGAGATGAACACAAATGAAAACAATAATTTTTATTGTAATCTGTTTTTGATTTATCCGTGTTTATCTGTGTTTATCTGTGGCTAATTATTCTTACTTCTTCAAATAATCCAGAATTTCTTCAGTCGCCACAACACTGCTTTTAATACAGTCACTTACCGAAATTCCGCGATAAAAATTACTGCAAAAGAAAAATCCCGCGTGTTCCTTTTTAAAGTCTTCAATCGAATCGGTAATTTTCTCATAACCGATATTGTATTGCGGGATCGCTTTTTTCCAACGCCTTATTCGCTGAAAAATCGGCTCGCCCTTCAGACCCAAAATTTCATTGAGTTCTGTTTGCGCAATTTGAAATAATTCATCGTCCGATTTGTCGAAAAGCTCCGCGTTTCTCGCGCCACCGATAAAGGTCGTCAAAAGATGAACATTTTCCGGCGCGCGCTTTTCAAAAATTACCGAACTCCAAAGGCTGCCGAGAATTTTTCTCCGTTCAACTTTCGGAATCAAAAACCCGAAACCGTCCAAATCAAAATTTATATCCTTTTTCTTAAATGCCGAAACAATCACGGCAAGCGGCGGATGATAAATCTCACTTAATCGCTGTGAAAGTTCACCGTCAAAATCATCAACCAATTTTGCGGCGACAAACGAAGGTGTAGCAACGACAATTGCATCAAATGACTTGGCATTTATTTCCGCATCGTCCGTCTTGATTTTCCATTTACCATTTTCCGTTTTACATTCGACAACTTCCGTTTCCGTTCTGATTTCGCCCGCGAGATTTTCCGCCAATTTATCGGTCAAAGTCTGCATCCCGTTTTTAAACGAAACGGTGCGTGAAATTTCTTTTGGCACAAATTTTCCCGGCTTTTCCTTTTTGCCAAGCGCGGTCGCTCTCAAAATGCTGCCGTAATCCGCTTCCATTTTGAAAAGGCTCGGAAAAGCGGATTCGATACTCAACTCGTCCGGGTTGCCAGCGAAAATTCCCGATACAAACGGGTCAACCGCGTAGTCCAAAACTTCCTGTCCCAATCGTCGCCGGAAAAATTCAGCGACCGATTCGCCTTCGGGCGATTTTCCTTTGACGAAAGGTTCTCCAAGGAGTTTCAGTTTAGCTTTGGTTGACAAAATATCAGTTCCGACGATTTGGACGATTTTCAAAGGCAAAGCTCGCAACTTGCCACCCTTCAAAATGTATCTTTTTTTCGCGGTTGCATTTGCCGGAGCGACTTCATCGAGAAGACCGAGTTCCGCCACGAGTTCAAACAAATGCGTGGATGCAAGTGTCGAATTCGGTCCCCATTCAATCAAAAAATCGTCGTTTCTCTCGGTTTGAATATTCCCGCCGCAAACCGCTTTTCGCTCAACAAGCAAAACGCCTGCGCCTTTTTGCTTAAGCCGGTAAGCGACGCAAAGTCCCGAAATCCCGCCGCCGATAACGCAAACTTTTTTCATTTTAAAGTATTAATTTCGTTGTCAAAACAATAGAATTACTTCAAAAACATTTGCCCTGCAACATATTATCGGACAGTTTGATTAAGTCTTTTGAGTAATGTCATACACGCAAACCATTCGGTTGTTTTGCATTCTTCATTTCCAGAATCAAACTCCAAGCCGATAAGTTCACCCATTTGTTCCATTTGTTCAGCTTCTCGGCACTTTTCGCTTCCCTCAGAATATCTATAAGCCCGGTAATTTTTATCTTGGTTAATTTCTACTACATAACTCGTCCCATCAATGATAGAAACATCACAATCAATTTCTGATGCGTCGGGAAGCGCTAGAATTTCTTTGTCGATTATGTTTTTCCAGAAAGATTTCCAACATGATTTGGGGGATTGTAATTCCTTTACTTCTACTTTTTCAGCTTCATAACAATTATCAGTTTTGATGTGAAAAGCAGACCATTGTCCGTTTGTGCGTTTGAGAATAACTCCCTCTCAAGGCGACAATCCGAATCCGTGCCAAACTCGAACTTCAACATCACCTTTTCTCAAGATTGTTTTTCTTAGTTCTGTTAAGCCTCCAAGATTTGTAGCTTGGTCAATTCCCTTGAAGAAAATTGATTCCCAACGAGCGTTTGGCAATACGATTTTATTTTTTTGAGATTCTTGATAGTAAAACCATGTAGTTACAGCAAAAATGCCAATAACAAAGGTTATTATTACGATAAAGAAACGAGTAGAAAATTTATACATATTGAAATACGTTAACGTATTCTTTCAAACTTTAATTGCTCGCTGACGTACTTTTTGCTTCAAAACTTTCCGCTTTGTTGAAAATTAATTGCGCTAGCGCGTCTATAAATTTCTCGGAATAATTCAAGCCTTCGGTCACTTCAAATCGCTCAACACCGACTTCCTTTGCGAGATGTTTGAATTCGATGCCGACTTCAAACAAGGTTTCGAGATGGTCGGAGGCAAACGCAATCGGCACGACGAGCATTTTTTTTTCGCCTTTTTTTGCCAAATCTTCAATCGTCGTCGGCGTTGAAGGTGTCAGCCATTTTTGTGGTCCGACTTTCGATTGAAAACACAGATGATGTTTTTGTTTAAAACCGCCCTGATTCATCACTGCGGTTACTGTTTCACAAATGTGACCGGAATACGGGTCGCCTTCGCGGACGAGTTTCATCGGTGTTCCGTGAGCGCTGAAAAGTATATGAACGTCAGCACGTTCATCGGCGGTAAATTTCTCAAAGCCCTGATTGATGCGCTCGACAAAAGCATCGATATACGGCGGAAAATCATAGTAGGATTCAATCAAACTCCATTCGATTTTTGGCTTATCCGGGCGCAGAGCGATTTGTTTTTTCCATTCCTTAACGCTCGATTCAGTCGTCGCTTTGGAATATTGCGGGTAAAGCGGCAGCAAAATTACTTTCGTTATCTGTTCTTTTTCGAGTTCGTCCAAAACTTCTTCGGTGAATGGATGCCAGTAACGCATTGCGGCATAAACCTTTGCGGGAAATCGCTCGTTCAATTTCTTCTCCAGTAAATCAGCCTGTCCGAGCGTGAAATCCTTGAGCGGAGATTTGCCGCCGATTTGTTTGTATTGCTCCTGAATTTTCGGATGGCGCGTTGACGAAATTAACTTCGCTAAACCTTTGCGAAACAAAAAGCTGCCCGGAAAATTGATAATGTCCGGGTCAACAAACAAGTTGTAAAGAAACGGCTCGACCGCTTCGAGCGAATCGGGTCCGCCGAGATTTAATAAAACTACACCGATTTTTTCATTCATAAAACCATTTTTTACCACAGATTGACACAGATAAACACGGATAAATCAAAAGCGGATAAACAGCTTTTACAAAATCAACTCTTTTCTTAATACGTGTTTATCTGTGCGCATCTGTGGTTATATATTCTTAAACCGTTTTCGAGAAAACAGGTTTATTTACCTTTGCTATTTCCGCTAAATACGCATCGAAACACATCGCCACGTTTCTGATAATCAAAATTCCCGAGCCGACGATTTTGATTTTATTGAAATTATTTTCGAGCAATCCGTCCGCGATAAAAACGTCAAGTTTTTTGATGTCGTCGGCAAAATAATCTTCAAAATTAATGCCGAATTTTGCTTCAATATCACACTTGTCAATTTCGAGATGACACATCAGCTGCATAATCGTTTCTTTGCGCACGTGGTCGTCGAAAGTCATCCGGTAACCGACATTGGTTGCCGCTTCCCGACTATCGACGCGGTTGTAATAATCTTTCAAATTTTTCAAATTTTGCGAGTAGATATTTTGAAACTGCGAAATCGCCGACAGCCCGAAAGCGTAAACATCGCAGCCGGCTTTGGTCGAATAACCTTGAAAATTGCGATATAAAGTGTTGTTTTTTTGCGCGATGGCAAGTTCGTCGTCGGGCTTTGCGAAATGGTCGAGACCGATGTATTCGTAACCCGCGCCGATTAATTTTTCAATCGTCATTTTGAAAATATTGAGGCGTTCGTCAGGCGTAGGCAGAGCTTTTACAGGCATTACGTTTTGATGTTTTTTCAGCCACGGAACGTGCGCGTAGTTAAAGACGGCGATCCGGTTTGGCAATATGTCGATAATTTTTTCAACTGTCTCGGCAAATGAATTTATGGTTTGAAACGGCAAGCCGTAAATCAAATCAAGATTAACGCTTTTGTAGCCGAGGTGGCGCGCCCATTCCACGGTTTGTCTGGTAATTTCTTCCGACTGTACACGATTAATCGCTTCCTGAACCCGCAGATTAAAATCCTGCACGCCAAAACTCGTCCGATTAAAACCAATTTCCCGAAATGCCCGCAAATGCTCAAACGTCAAACCGCGCGGGTCAATCTCGACGCTCGCCTCAATGTCTTCGTCAAACTCAAATTTCGAACGGATAAACGCGCCGACATCAAGAATTTCTTCAGGCGTTAAATACGAGGGAGTTCCGCCCCCCCAGTGCATTTGCAAAACTTTTCGGCTTTTGGAAACCAGCGGGGCGAGCAGGTCAATTTCTTTTTTGAGATATTCGTTATATTCCCGAATCATCCGCCGGTCGCGCGAAACCATCATATTACAGCCGCAAAAATAACAGAGCGATTCGCAGAAAGGAAAGTGAAAATAAAGCGAAACATCGCTTTCGCCCGCTTCGGAATTGGTCGCAATTATTTCGTTTGTAAAATCCGCTGCCGTAAAATCAGGCGAAAAAAGCGGCGCAGTTGGATACGAAGTGTAACGCGGTCCCGGCTGATTGAATTTTTTTAGAACATCAATATCAATTTCGTTAAAATTATTCATTTCTTTATTGCTTTTGATTATGATATTTGATGCTCAATTCCTTAACGCAGTTGACAAAATACCTGGCATTTTCAACCGGTGTTTTCGGCAGAATGCCGTGTCCGAGATTAAAAATATGTCCCGCGCCATGACCAAATCTTGACAAAATTTTCTCAGTTTCGATTTTGATTTTTTCCTTCGGCGCAAATAAAACGCACGGATCGAGATTTCCCTGAATCGCTTTTTCATCTTTAACCAAAGCGCGAATTTCGCCAATATCTTTTGTCCAGTCAATTCCTAAAACATCGCATTTTAGTTCGGTTAATTTTTGCATTGAATCGACGCCTTTCGCAAAAACAATGACCGGAGAGCCGTTTGTTTCCAGGCGTTCGCAAATGTACCTGATGTATCGAAGCGAAAATTCTTCGCAATCCCAGGGCGATAAAATTCCCGCCCAGGTGTCAAAAATCTGCACGGCGTCGCAACCGGCGCGGATTTTCGCATTCAAATAATCAACGACGGAATCAGCGAGCTTTTGCAAAAGCTCGTGCGCTGCTTCCGGTTCGTTGTAAACGAAACTCTTGATCACATCAAAACTTTTCGAGCCTTTTCCCTCAACCATATAACACGCCAGAGTCCACGGCGCGCCTGAAAAACCGATCAGCGGAACGCGATTGGCGAGTTTTTCTTTCGTCATTTTTATCGCTTCTATCACGTAATTTAGACGTTCGGTGACGCCTTCGGTTTTGAGATTTCTTATTTGCTCAAGACTTCTCAGCGGAGTATCGAAAATCGGACCCTTTGACTCAATGACTTCCAACCGCATTCCCATCGCTTCAGGAATAACCAGAATATCGGAAAACAAAATCGCCGCGTCAACTCCAATAATATCAATCGGTTGAACAGTTACCTCGCTGGCGAGTTCGGGCGTTTTGCACAAGCCAAGAAAATCAGTCTTCGCCCGAATCGCGCGGTATTCGGGCAAATAACGTCCCGCCTGACGCATAATCCAGACTGGCGTGCGCTCCGTTTCCTGCCGTTTGCAGGCTCTGATAAAAATAGATTCTTTACTCAATATTTTTTATGAAGCCGATCAATCCAAAGGCAAAATCTTCGGCATTCGCTTTTGGAGAAATAAATTCACTTTTCAAATTATTTTCGGCAGCTTTCTTCGCCGTTGTCGCGCCGATTACCGCAATTTTTATTTTCTTTAACGAAAATCTGTCGAATGTTTTTACAAAACTTTCAATTCCTGTCGGACTGAAAAAGCAAATCCAAGCAATTTCATTTTTTGAAAGTTTTTGGTTGATTTCATCTTTCAAAGTTTCATCTATTATGTTCTCGATTGTTCGATAAACAGCGACTTCATCAACAATTGCTCGGTCTTTCAAAATTTCAGGGACGGCTCGCAAACTTTTATCGCCCCTCAGAAAAAGAAAATTTTTACCGGTAAATTCACCGTTGTCGAAAGAATTGATAAATTCTTCAGCAGTGTTCGCCTCAGCGCGAAAAGCGATTTTAAAATTTGTATTTTCAAACAATGCTTTCGTTCTATTCCCCAAAACGTAAACTTCTCCGCGAAAATCAATTCGTTTGTTTTCATAGGTTTGCAGAAAAACTTCTGCCGCTTGCGGACTCGTAAAAAACAAACCGTCGTAATTTTTCAAATTTTCAAAGCGCGCTTCCAACTCGGTCAAATCTTCAACCGGCACGGTTTGAATCGCAGGAAAGTTAATCGTTCCAAAGCCGTTTTCAATTAGTACAGAACTAAATTTATCAAATTCCCGAACAACAAGAACGAGCGGTGGCTTTTTCAAATTACTAATTCCTCCGTGCGCTCGACCGTCGCCCGTGTTTCTTCCAACAAACGGTTCGCGCCGCGTTCGATTAATTTCTGCGCCAATTTCCGTCCTAATTCAACCGCGTCTCTTTTATCTCCCGAAATCGAATCGCGCAAGTTGACGCTGCCGTCCAGATTTCCCGTCATTCCTTCGAGATAAATTTTATCATTTTTCAAAATCGCGTTCGCGCCGATCGGAACCTGACAGCCGCCTTCGAGGGTTCGCAGAAAACCTCTTTCCGCAGCGACGCAAAAACTCGTATTTTCATCGTTTAATTTTTGTACAAACTCTCGGATTTCCGCATTATCGCTTCTGATTTCAATTGCCATCGCGCCTTGACCGACGGCGGGAATCATTACTTCAAAAGGAATGATTTGTCTAATATACGAATCCAAATTCAAGCGATGAACGCCCGCAAAGGCAAGAATCATCGCGTCTAAATCTGATTCTTCAAACTTTTTTATACGCGTCGGAACATTTCCCCTGATTTCAAAAATCTTTAAGTCGGGACGGTAATGCAAAAGCTGACTTTTGCGGCGCAAACTTCCCGTCGCCGCCCACGCGCCGTTCGGCAAATCGTCAATTGAAGCAAATCTTTTAGAAATCAAAATGTCATTTGGCATTTCTCGCTCCAAGACCGCGCCGATTTCTAAATTTTCCGGCTGGACGGTTTGCAAATCCTTTAAGCTGTGAACCGCCAAATCAATTTCCCGGTTCGTGAGCGCTGTTTCTATCTGTTTGGTAAATAAACCTTTATCGCCAATTTTTGCCAGCGCGACATCGAGCATTCTGTCGCCGGTCGTTTTTATAATTTTAACTTCAAGTTTCAGCGCGGGAAACAATTCTTCAAGTTTCGCCTTCACAAAATGTGTCTGCCAAAGTGCTAACTGACTGCCGCGCGAACCAATAATTAATTTTTCTTTCAACGCTCCGACACCTCTGAAAATCCGTTTTTTGCCGCGTAAAGCTTTCTCACCAAATCCAAATGATTCTTTAAATCAATATTGCTGTCGCCGCCGGTTTGTCTGGTTGATTTATGAATTTCCGACACATTCTGCAGAAGAAATTTTTTAATCTCTTTTATTTCACTGATCGCCGTCTCATCAGGCTTCCCGGCTCGCCGCCGAAATTCCGGTAAAAGCGGGAGCGAATAATACCACATTAAAAAATCGCTCATCTCGTTCATAATTATTTTCTTGACGCGCGGTAAATCCTCGATTCTTCGCTCAAAATTTTTATCAACAATCGAATGAAGATCATCAATATTTTTCAACACAACTTTTTCGTGGCGGGAAACCGAGGCATCAATATCACGCGGAACAGCAATATCAATCAAAAGAATCTTGTTCGTTTGACCCTTAAAATCCTCCGCCGTCAAAATGCATTCCGGTGAACCGGTCGAACTGATTACAATATTCGTGCGGCTAAGAACACTTTTAAAGTCTTCAAACTCAATTGTTTCGCTTTCAAAATTGTGAGATTTGCGCAAGTTCAGCACAAGTTCTTCGGCGCGTGCTTTTGTGCGGTTGGTGATCAGAATTCTGCCGACGTTTTTCTTGAGCAGACTTTCCGCCGTCAGACGCGCCGTGTCGCCCGCGCCAATAATTAAAACTGTTTTATCTTTAAGCGTGCCGAATGTCTCGACCGCGAGTTCAACCGCTGCCAGACTGATTGAAATCGCGCCTTTATGAATTGATGTTTCCGCATAGGTTTTTTTTCCGATTTTGAAAGCTCTCTGCACCAATTGATTAAGAATTTTCCCCGTGGAATGATGACTTTGCGCGAGCGAATAAGCGCGCCTTAATTGCTGCAGAATCTGGGTGTCGCCGATTATTTTTGAATCGACACTGGTTGAAACCTTAAAAAGCTGTTGACAGGCGGCACAGGAAACGAGTGAAAAAAAATGTTCCTTTTCGACGACAGCGGCAGAATCTTTGAAGTCAATTAAAAGTTTTTTGTAAAAATCAAAATCAACATCAGCGGAACTGTGAACGCCGTAAATTTCAGTCCGGTTGCAAGTCGATAAAACTATACACTCAGAAAGAGTTTCCTTAAATTTGGCAATTAATTCAGGAATCTCCGGCTCGTGAATATAAATTTTTTCTCTGACCTCAATGGGCGCTGTTTTGTGATTGACCCCAATGGCAAACAAAATTTGCTGGTCGGTGAATTGTTCCAACTTAGTTTTTATTACCCCTTATTTTTAACAGCCATAATGAATTTTAAATTCTAATTTCAGTTAAGTAGCCGGACAAAATAAAAGCATATTTTTACCACAGATTTACACAGATAAACACAGATAAGAAATGATTGGATAAATCAGGATTTGTTTTTATCAAAAAAATCATCTGTGTCTATCTATGCAAATCTGTGGTTTAAAAATCTTATAAAATAATTCTGTCCAGTTACTTATCTACAATTTATTATATAGAAAAACTCTGAGTAATAAAGACCGCCGGTGATAAATACTCAATTGGAATGTTATAAGAAAAATTTATAAATCATTCAAAGGGTATCGCCAAAATTATAAAATTCGCGGATTTTATAATTGACTGCAATGTAAGAAAGTTAAACGCGGCACTCAAAGATTAGGACTGTAATGTCGTCGTGTTGCGGCGCTGTGCCAGCAAAGCGGTCTATTTCTGTAAAAAACTGCGTCACAATTGTCGGCAGAGGCTCATTCTCGACCAAGCACAGACACGCCAGAAGTCGTTCGTCACCCCATTCGTTTTCGTCTTCATCATAATAATGTGTTCGCCGCTTGTTTCAAACGCCAGAGACACCGAAATTCGGCGCGGATTCTGTTCGACTTCTCCGCTCAGGTTACTTGCCTTAACGCGTGTGGCAACCCTGCCGAACTTTTGCAGCAACTTGCCGTCAAAATAAATTTCCGACACGACTCAGCGCGACAAGTGCAACGCGACCGGTTCGCGAGCTGAGTTGTTCATCAACTGGGCTATGCAGATAAACCACGCCGCCCCCGTCCAAACTTCGCTTGGTTCTTCGCTCTGCGAAAGCGCAAGTTGAATGTTGGGCTTGGGATGTATTTCTTGTGTAACAAGAACCTTAAAATTAAAAATTAATTGAACTTAAATTTGCTAAATGAAATATTTTGGCGTAACAAAAAAAGGCTGAAAGCCGGTAAAACTTTCAGCCTTTTTTTGTTAATGAGTAATTGATTTAGATATCATCGTCGTCGCTGTCTTCAATAACAACCGTATCTTCCAATTCAAAAACTTCGTCATCCTTTTCCAGACTTATTTCGTCGAGCGTTTCTTCCGCTTCGTCATAGCCTTCGTCGGTGTCGATGCCCGGCACGTCAATTACTGGCACCGGTAAATCGAAACCGACGACGGATAACGAAAACTCGTCATCCTCTTCTTCTTTTTGATTAACGGTGGCGTCGTAATCAACTTTGACGTTACGGTAATATTTCATACCCGTTCCGGCTGGAATCAGTCGTCCCATAATGACGTTTTCCTTGAGTCCGCGCAGGTAATCGATACGTCCGGAAATTGCCGCTTCGGTTAAAACGCGGGTTGTTTCCTGGAAACTTGCCGCCGAAATAAACGAATCGGTCGAGAGTGACGCTTTGGTGATTCCCAAAAGCAAAGGCTCGGCGCTTGCCGGTTGTTTGCCTTCATCGGTAACACGGCGATTTTCGTCTTCGTAACGGAAGCGATCGACTTGTTCTTCCAATAAGAAATCAGTATCGCCGACTTCTTTTATTTTGACCCAGCGAAGCATCTGCCTGACGATACATTCGATGTGTTTGTCATTGATGTTGACGCCCTGCAGACGATAAACTTCCTGAATTTCATTAACGATATATTCCTGTAGAGCTTCGGTTCCGAGAACTCGCAAAATATCGTGCGGGTTCAGCGGTCCGTCCATCAGAGGCTCGCCCGCTCGCACGTGGTCGCCT
>JACCRD010000085.1 GCA_013813755.1 Acidobacteriota bacterium
TCCGTCAGCTATCTCAAATTTTCCTTTTTTCGCACTCATCGCGCCGGAGAATGCGCCTTTCGCGTGTCCGAACAATTCGCTTTCAACTAATTCTTCGGGAATTGCTGCCGAATTTATTTCAACAAACAAAGCGTTTTTCCGCTTTGAATTGGCGTGAATTGCCCGCGCCACCAGTTCTTTCCCGGTTCCCGATTCGCCCGAAATTAAAACCCGCCCATCAGTCGGCGCGACAATGGCGATTTGTTTGCGTAGCGCGCGCATTACCACCGAATCGCCGACCATTTCATATTCCTGACCGAGCTTTTCGGCAAGATTTTGATTAACTTGTTCCAGATGCCTCGTTCGAATCGCGTTTCTGATGGTGACAATCGTTTTCTCGATGGAAAGCGGTTTTTCGATAAAATCAAAAGCGCCGAGCTTGGTCGCATTGACGGCGGTTTCGATATTGCCGTGCCCCGAAATCATCACGACGGCAGAAGCGTTCTGTTGCTCGCGCAATTTTTTCAAAGTTTCTAAACCATCAATATTCGGCAACCAGATGTCCAGCAGAATACACGCGAAATTATTTTCTTCAACTAGTTCGAGACACGCTTCACCCGATTCGACCGTTTCCACGTCGAATCCTTCATCCTCCAAAACTCCGCGCAGAGTTTCGCGGATTCCACGTTCGTCATCAACGATTAAAATTGAATTTGACATTAAACTTCTAAAGAATTAACAGCTGTTTTTGTATTTTCATCCAATTGCGAACAAATAGTTTGTTGCTAAAATTATTTACTGATTTTCAAAGTTCGCTTTCACAATTCAATGAGATTATAAAACCATCGGCAATTCTACAATGAATTTTGCGCCTTTGGTTGAATTATTCGCCGCTCGAATCTTTCCGTGATGTTCAGAAACAATTCTTTGCACAATTGCCAAGCCCAAACCCGTGCCGCGTCCTTTTGTTGAAAAATATGGCTGAAAAAGTTTTTGAAAATTGCTCGGCGATATACCGCTGCCATTGTCGGAGATTTCAGTAATAATTAAGTCACGCGCTTCGTCAAAAAATGTTTTGATAAAAATTTGCTTGTTTGTCTGCGCTTCGTCGAACGCTTCGATAGCGTTGTCGATTAAATTGACAAAAACGCGGCGCATTTGTTCATCGTCATACAAAGCATTTGGTAAATTCTCAGCTAAGTTTAATTGGATTTGCACATCCGCAAACCGGTCGTCGTAAAGTGTCGTTGACTGTTTTACAACTTCATTCAAATTTCTTCTCTCAAGTTGCGCATCGGGCAGACGCGCGTAACGGGAAAATTCGTCAACCATTGATTTTAGACTATTCACTTCGCGCAAAATAGTTTCTGTGCTTTCATCAATTACATTTTGGATTTTAGATTTTGGATTTTTGATTCCATCTTTCGCGTTGAAAGCCTGCAAAAAACTTTGGACTTTGGATTTTGGACTTTGGATTTCCAGCGCAAAGCGTCTGGCGATTCGTTCGGCTGAAAGCTGGATCGGCGTCAGCGGATTTTTTATTTCGTGCGCCATCCGGCGCGCTACTTCCTGCCACGCCGAAGCGCGCTGCGCCGCGATCAGTTCGGACAAATCTTCGATGACCAGCACGACGCCGTTAATTTCTGATTCAGAAGTTTTCGGCAAAGCGGTAGCGGTTAATGCGACCGATAAATTTTCACTTGTTTGCGGTGCGCTTCCGTCGGCGTGTTCGCGGCGCAAAACTGTTTGCTCGCTTGCCTGTCCGATTCGTTTTGCGCGGTTTAGTAATCTTTCCAAAACCGTTCGATTTTCTTCGTTGACAATTTGTTTTAATTCAAATCGCGCAAAATCCGCCGTTTCGAGTTTTAGCATTTCAACGGCAGCTCGATTGATAGTTGTCACACGGTTTTCGCCGTCAAAAGAAATTACGCCGGTCGAAAGCGATTGCAAAACGGTTTCGATATATTTGCGGCGCTCGGAAATCTCTGCGGAATTTTCTTCGAGTTTCGCGGACATCTGATTAAATACCGAAACGAGCAGTGCGAGTTCATCTTCGGCGAGAACATCAACGCGATGCGTGAAGTTGCCGCGCGCTATTTCGTTCGCGCCTTCCGCCAGAGCTTTTATCGGCACAGTTAAACCGCGAGCGATATAAAACGCCGTCCAACTTGACGCGAAAATCAACATAAAGGTCAAAAACCCAAGCGTTAAAAGTCCGAGCTGCCGAACAGTAACTGCTTCTTGCTTGAGATTTTGAAATTCAACCGAAGAATTTTCAAAAATCTGGCTGACATTTTTCGCTGGACGCAAATCCGGGACAACAATGAGCATTCGACCGTCTGAAAAATTTGCAATGGCAATGTCAAAGCCTTTTCCGTCGGCTAAAACTCGTCCGCTAAAATTGTTTTCGCGGACGAGTTTTAGCGTATTTTCAAGTTCGCTCTTTTGCTCGGCGCCCAAATTTATTTCGCTCTCGGCTAAAACTCTGCCGTCTGCGGAAAAAATTTCGAGCCGCGTCAAGTTACCTGCTTCGACAAGCGTCTGTAAATCTTGATTGTTAATTTCTTTTGCTTCTAAAGCCGTCGCCAACATTCTCGCCGTTTTGTTTAATTTAATTGTTTGATCTTCGATTGATTGTTTTTGCACCTGTTTGGCTTCGCGGATGACGTTTTCGGGAATATCCGTAAACCAACGGTCAAGCGCCCGGTTCATATAGAGATAAGAGAAAAACGCCATTGCTACAATTGGCAAAAAACTTATGGCGAAAAAATACATCAGCAACCGTGTTTTAATTTTTGAGCCTAATTCGAGAGCGCGCCGTTCGCGGCTCAGTTTGACTAAGTTGCGAACGAATATAAAGGCAAAAATAACGAGCGCGATAAAATTGAGTGAAGAAAGAGCGTAGAGCAGAAGAGTGTCGCTGGTAGAATCAACCGAAAAATTTTGCCACAAATTCGATGACTGCAAAAGCACCAGAAATGTTAGAAGGAGCAGGACCAGAGCGCCGAGAAAAAAGGGCGAAGAGCGTTTTTTAAGCATCGCAGTCGGTTTGTCCTTCATTTGAAAAGTTTAGCACAAATCTTTTACCTGGCGTTTACACATTAATTGCTGCAATCGGTTTAAAATCATTTTATTCGCAATAGAAAAATCCCCGACGAAACCGGCGAGGATTTTTTTGGCAAATTAAAAAATCTTCAATTTAAGAAGCGTCGGCAAATTTTACTTTTTGTTTACGCTTCGATGATCGATAAGTTGAATATCCTTCTTTTGACAAGGCAAAGATCGTCCGGCGATTTTGAATCAGAAGTTTGATCCACGCCCGTTTATTCATTTGCGGAAAGTAAATTCCGCGAAAGAAAAATCTGGCAATCAGATGCCCGATGCGATATCCAATCGGCGCGTCGCTAATAGTGTTGATGGCTTCAGCATTGCGTTCCGGACTGTAGCTCGAAGACCAGGCGTGAATCGTTTCTTTCCGCGCTTCTTCGACCGTCATCTTCAGAGGATTGTGCGCCATCACAAACGGCGCGAATTCAAGCCAGTGTTTCGGGCGATGAAGACGACCGGATTTTTCGAGCCGCGTGTAGAGCGGAGTTGCGGGAAACGGTGTCAATTGACCGAAGACGGGAAGACCTGGCTGCCAGCTGTTAACCTGCTCCAAAGTTCGGTCAGCAACACCAACCGTATCGTTATCCATCCCGAAAATAAACGACGTAATCGCATAGATGTGACGTTTCGCAAGGCGGTCAAGCACCGCTTGATAATCACCCGGACGACTGAAATTTTTGTTGACATCCGCCATATTCGCCGGGTCAATCGATTCCATCCCGATAAAAATCCATTTCCCGCCTGATTCGGCGATTAAATCAACCAGTTCTTCATCTTTGAGCAGATTCGCTCTGATTTGGGCGACCCACGGCAATTGCGCTCCGGCAGCGATAATGTCTTTTAGTAAAGATTTGACGCGCTTGATATTGATGGCAAGATTATCGTCGATAAAGAAAACGGCTATTTGACCTTTTTCCTTGCGCGCGCGCGCCTTGAGTCGCAAAAGTTCTTCAACGACGCTTTCATTTGTGCGGAAACGAATCGAATCCCCAAAAAATCCGGTCACCGTGCAGAATTCACACCCGTATGGACAACCACGTCCGGTTTCAATCGGCACGACGAAAAATTTACCCCAGCCGTCGCCCATTTTCGACAAAAGCCCGCGCATAAACGTTGGCACAAGGCTGAATTGGTCGAGGTCGAGCGTTTCCCATGGAATATGCGGATATGGCTGCAGACTCGGCTTTTTGTCGTTGCCTTTGGCATCAATTTCCGGCTGGTAAGTTTCTTTTAACTCACCTTTTGCGGCATCTTCTACAATTAAAGCCCAGGTTTCATCGGCTTCGCCAAGCGCGACCGCGTCGGCGTGGCGCGGTCCGCCATCGCGCCCCAAAGCTTCATCAGCGCATTCGGTGACGTGCGGTCCGCCCATCACGACTTTGATTCCCGCTTCACGAAAAGCATCGGCAAATTTGTAAGCTCGCGCGATCATCCGCGTCATCGCGCCGATGCCGACGAGTTCAATATTTTCATCCTGACAAAAACGGACGAGTTCCGCTTCATTCATCGCCCGCGCGTTTCCGTCAATCAAAATAACTTCGTGTTCCTTCGGAGTCAGAGATTGAAGCAGGAACATCCATAGATGCGGCATAAAATTGCGAGTTACCCCGTTATCCGGGTTATAAAGCAGTATTTTCATAATTATCTAATGATTGCATGGAAGTAGCCGCAAAATTTTGAAATTTTTAAGTAAATAAAAAGAAAAGAGTTTGCGCGATTTATTAAACAAGTATCGGTCAACGGTCGTTTGCTGTTTATTTTATTGAAAACACTTTTTTCAATTATTAAGTAATATTATGACGGATTATACAATTTTGCAAATGTTTCCAAGTTTTATCGCCGTTTTGAGGCTCAATGAAGCTGTAGTTTTATATGAAAATAAAGATGTGAAATGTCCGACTAAAATAAAATTTCGTACAGGATAAATTTTTTGTTGACTTCCTGATGAGTTTCCATTTATTATGTTTTTAACACTAAAAGGAGGTGATCAAAAAATATTTATGAGTAAAGATTACAGTGAGGTGGCTGAAGCCTAAACTTCTTGAATTTATTTGAATTGTTTATGGTTTATAAGCTTAGGCTAATCCCAACAGTTCACCGAAAAGCCGTTTATTTGCTTTATTTTAGAGCGGTAAACGGCTTTTTTAATGTTTATGCCGCACGGTTTGATCTTTTGAGCAACCTCCAGTAAAAACACGCATCTAAGTAAGTCCTGGGGGTGATATTATATGATAAATGATAATAACACGGGAGCGGCTGGCAAATAATAAGCTGCTTCCTAAAATGTAAAGAGAAACAGCATACTTCGGTGTGCTGTTTCTTTTTTGTCTCGAATCCTTTTTTAAGAAAATTCATTTGCGCTATGATCTTATTTCTAACATCTTTGATTAGTCTAAAACCAGCCAAACGAAATCTTCATTCACCAGCGAATCGTGTTTTCCGCTAATCAGCTCACTAATTTCGGCAGCCGATTTTATTCCATCGCAAACTTTTCAAACCTGAGCCAACGTATCATTTTAAGGTGGGCAGAATCATTTAAGCTCAAAAATCAAAGATTTTATTACGCGAGATATTGTTCAAGAACAGGCTGTAATTTGTCAAAATCAAGCGGTTTGTTGATCAGGTCGTCGCAGCCCGCTTCGATTGCTTTTCTGTAAAATGAATTACCGTAAGCGGTAACGGCGATAATTGGCAGTTTGCCGCCGCCTTCAACTTTTCTGATCATTCGTGTGGCGGTCAATCCGTCCATTGTTGGAAGCGACAAATCCATTAAAATTAAATCGGGAAATTGTTTTTTGACGCTGTCGATGGCTTCCTGCCCGTCGGCGGCTTCACGAACAGTGTAACCGCAACCTTCCAGCAAAAACTTCATTAAATCGCGGGTGTCGATATAATCTTCGACGACTAAAATTATTTTCGACATAAGACCACCAGAAAACTAAAATCAAACTATTTAAATAACATACAAAATAGAAGCGCAAATTTCAACATATTTATTGCCGGCAAAAATGGTCGAAAATTATTTTGGCGAATAATCCTTACCCGCGGCTGACAAATTCGTTATTTTTTATCCAGAAACGCCAGGGCTTTTCGGCAAATTCTTCAGCGTAGGCAATGCCGACGCGCTTCCCGCATTTAATTTTATCCGCCGAAAATACTTTTCCGTCTTCAATCCAGACACGTCCGCCGAGAAGACTTTCATTATTAAAACTTTTATCAATGCCAAAGGCGATGCACAGCTTTCCGGGACCGGAAGTTAAATTTTGATCAGGCATTTTCAAAGCCGCGTTTTTACTTTTCGCCCTGCGCCGCGCGCGCATCATTTCAATGTTTTCGATCGGTTCAACCGCGCGAATCAAGATAGCGTGCGGCGTGTCAACTGCGCCGACTACGACATTAAATTGAAAATACATTCCGTAAATAAAAAAAATGTAAACCGTTCCGCCGCTGGCAAACATTGTTTCGGTTCGTTTCGTGCGCCGATTCCCAAAAGAATGCGCGGCTTTGTCCTCCGCGCCAAGATACGCTTCGGTTTCGACAATCATTCCGGCGACTCGCGCGCCTCGTTCGTCCGGCACAATCATAAGTTTACCGAGCAGATCCCGTGCAATCTGCAGAGTGTCTTCGCATATATAAAATTCGCGCGGAAGTTTGCTCATTTTGAAAATCTGAGAATTGTCAGAAAAATTTTATCTTCCGTTAAGCATTGTAATCAGGCGGATAATAGATTAGTTCGACCACATTTTCGCCGACGCCTCTGGTATAAAAAGACACGGTTCTGTCCCGATGTTCTTTGAGCGGACGGCTTTCTTTTTCGGCGGCGGATTTTAGTTCTTCGAGCGTTTCAATTTTCAAACCGATGTGTTCGGGATGTTTTGAAGCGGGCGGAAGAAGCGCGATTCCGAATCCGCGCGCGTCACGCAGCATTGCCCAATCTTCGTAGAGCGATTCAACCGTAAAACCCAAACGTCTGTATTCTTCAACATCTCCCGCCAAATCGTCAGTTTTCACCGCCAAATGATCGACTGTTCCCGCAAAACGTAAATCTTTTTCATTTTCCATATTCAACTCCATATCTGTAAAATTTTAACAATCCCACAATTCTTTTTAAACACCGAATTTATAACTTCCCATCTGACGAAAATAAAAATGGACAATGCCTGCAAAAAACATTATCCATTTTAAGTTTACAAAAAGTAAAAATTTAGCTTTTCTTGCGAGCAGCAGGTTTAGCGATTTTCTGCGGCGCGACACTTTGTTCTTTTTTTAGTGTTTCAATCAAACCTTTCGCGTCCGTTTTATACTTGTGCGAATCAGGAGCGAGGTCTGAAAATTTTTGCAGATAATTAGCTCCCTGCTGAAATTTACTTTTATCGCTGTTGATGTAACCAACGTTGACCAGACTGAATCCGGCGCCCGCTAGTGCTTCGATGTTGTCGGGCGTCTGAACCAAAACTTTTTCAAATTCAACAATCGCCAAATCGAATTCCTGCGAATCCTGCAAAGCTTCGGCGAGCGCTAACTGAGCGTCTGATTTCTTTTTCGCATCAGTTTCAAGCGCGATATATTCTGAAAAAGCAGTCAGCGTTTCCTTACCTTTCGTGCGGTCGGCGCCGGTTTTAGTCATCAGGCGATAAGCTTCTTTTCGATTAGCCAGAGCCTGAAATTTATTCGCGTCGTAGTTTTTTTGAACTGTTGCGTCCGGCGCGGTCGCGCCCGTCAGAAGCTTAATTGCTTTATCAGAAGCGGTTACCGCATTTGCATAATCCGCTTTTACCGAGTCCATCGCTGCTTTTTTTGCCGCCGCATCCGGATTTTTAACGCCTAGGTTATAATTAATTGTTGCGCGGTTGATTAAAACCGAAGATTTGTTATTCAGCAAAACAGGCGCGGTGCCCGCAAAATCAGGGTCAGCGTTGTATCCTTCATCAAACTTGGCGATAGCTAAATCGAAATTTTTAGCTTCAAATGCTTTGCTGCCTTCTTCGAGGGAAGTTTTAATAATCGTTGTTGACTGCTCAATTTTTTTATTCTTGGATGTTACATCGGCAACCTGTTTATCGTATTCAGCCTGCTGTTTCTTTTGTTCAGCAGTCAATTCGGCAGGCTTCCCTCCAACAGGAGCAGCGGCAGCAGTCGAAGTATCCGCAAGCGCTTTTCTTACTTCATCTTCAGCCAGACGTTTTCCATCGCCTTCGTTGAGCGTGATTACGAGATTTTCTGAGCCGGCTTTAACGTTTGCCAGAAAGTCGGATTTAACGCCTTGCGCACTAATTGATAATGTAAGCATTGAGCCGATCGGCAAGCCCGCAAAATTAAAATTACCTTTCTTGTCTGTTTTGGCAGACGGAAATTTGGCTTTTATGTCGGTGCGAAAAACCTCAACCATCGCTCCGGCGACTGGCGCGGTTGTGCCGTCAGCTTTTTTTAGCTCGACTCGCCCGCTGATGGGCGCAGTTTGAGCAAAAATCGCAATAGTACCGGTTAAAAATAAAGCAATTGCTAAAAGGGAAGCAAAATAATTTTTACGAAACATTAGAAAAACCTCCAAGAATTAATTGTTAAAAATTGTGCAAAAACCTTTTTCTGAGATGTCTGAGCCAAAAAAAGAGTTGTTACGTTAATGTTTATCTTAACTTAAATTTGACCAAATTTTGAAGACGAAAAGTTTATTTATCGAAATTTGTTAAAAATTTTAGCTGTGTTATCGTAGCTTTTGTATAATTTAACACAAGCTTTGACAGGGAAAAATCAATGACGAAAAAAGTTTATAATTTCAGCGCCGGTCCTGCCATTCTGCCGACCGAAGTTCTGGAAAAAGCTCAAAACGAATTGCTTTCGCTGGACGGAATCGGAATGAGCGTAATGGAAATCAGTCATCGCTCGAAGCATTTTGAAGCGATTTTGAGCAGTGCGGTCAGCGGCATCCGTGAACTTTTACGGGTTCCCGAAAATTACAAGGTTTTGTTTCTGCAGGGCGGCGCAAGTCTGCAATTTTCGATGATTCCGTTAAATTTTTTGGGTAAGAACGAAGCGGCGGATTATATTGTGACTGGAACGTGGGGCAAAAAAGCGGTTAAGGAAGCCAGGCGCTGCGGCAGTGTTAATACGATTTTTTCAACCGCTGACACAAATTTCAGATCCGTCCCGGCTCAAAATGAAATTCACTTTTCCGAAAACGCAAATTATGTTCACTACACTTCAAACGAAACAATCGAGGGCGTGGAATTTAAATATGATTTGGACGGACAAGGCGTTCCGGTCGTTTGCGACGCTTCTTCAAATATTCTTTCAAAATTAATCGATATCGAAAAACACGCGCTTATTTACGCCGGAGCGCAAAAAAATATCGGACCTTCCGGTGTAACTCTGGTCATTATCCGCGACGATTTGATTGAAAAAGTTCCTGAAAATCAACATTCGATGTTCGATTACCGAGCGCTTGCCGAAAACAATTCGATGCTCAATACGCCGAACACCTGGGGAATTTATATTATTAATCTGGTTTGTGAACATCTCAAAAAACACGGCGGACTCGCCCGAATGGAAAAGAAAAACGAGGATAAAGCAAAACTTCTCTATGAGGCAATTGACGGCAGCGACGGCTTTTATTTCGGACACGCCGACAGAGAAGCGCGGTCTTTAATGAATGTTACGTTCCGCTTACCGTCCGAAGAACTCGAAAAACAATTTGCCGCTGAAGCCGCGGCGCGAAATTTAGACGGACTCAAAGGACATCGCTCGGTTGGCGGCATTCGCGCTTCCATCTACAATGCTTTCCCAAAAGAAGGCGTTGAAGCATTGGTTGATTTTATGAAAGATTTTGCGCAAAAAAATGGATAATTCAACGGAATGCGAACTGAAGTTCGTACTCCGTTTTTGATCATAGTTAGCCTAATCGGCGGCTAAATCTTTTCTAAAACTTCTAAAAGTTCCACTTCTTCAAGCTCAGAAACTGTCCGCAAATCAATTAAAACCTGTTCATCTACAATCCGCGCAATCACCGCCGGTTTGGAAAGCCGCAATTCTTTTTCCAAAATTGCCGCTGATATTTTTTCGTGTTTCAGCGCCAGTAAAGTTGTTTTTAGCTCAATCATTGGGGCGGAGCCGCCACCGACAACTGAATTTCCTTCGATAACGGCAACATTGAAATAATTATTTTCACCGCGCTTACGATGTAATTTTCGGGCAAATTTTTCGATTCTTTCCTTAATTTCAGCTTCGGTCATCGAAAGCATTCGCCACACAGGAATTTCTTCCAAAACGGTTTCGCGGCGATAAATTTCCAGTGTCGCTTCAAGTGCGGCGTAAATCATTTTATCAACACGCAAAGCGCGATAGAGCGGATGTTTCCTCAACTTTTCAATCACTTCCCGCCGCCCGACAATTAGTCCTGACTGCACGCCGCCGAGAAGTTTGTCGCCGCTAAAGGTTACAACGTCCGCGCCTTTGCTTATTGATTGGCTGATAACCGGTTCATCCTCCAAATCATACTTGCTCAAGTCGAACATCGCGCCCGAACCGGCGTCTTCAAAAAGCAAAATATTGTTTCGATGGGCTAATTCCGCCAGCTCCTGTAAATCCGGCGTCTGCGTAAATCCAATGATTCTGTAATTTGACGGATGAACCTTTAAAATAATTCGGGTATTTTCGCTGATCGCTTTTTCGTAATCAGAAATTTTTGTTCGATTCGTCGCGCCAACTTCTTTTAGGATCGCGCCGGATTGTTCCAGAACCTCCGGAATGCGAAAATCGCCGCCGATTTCAACCATCTCGCCGCGTGAAATTATCGCTTCTCCGCCTTTTGCCAGAGCGCTTAAAACTAAAATTGTCGCCGCCGCGCAATTATTAACAATCAGAGCGCTTTCCGCGCCCGTCAGTTCGGCTAGAAGCTTTTCGGCGTATGCCCCGCGCTGTCCGCGTTTTCCGGTTTCGAGATCGTATTCGAGCGCGCAGTAGCCGGACGCTTCTTCAAAAATCGCCTTTCGCGCAGCATCGGCAAGCGGCGCGCGACCCAAATTTGTATGAATAACTACGCCCGTCGCATTAATAACTTTTCGAAGCCGCGCGTCTCGAGCTTTTCCCCAACATTCTATGAGACGTTTTTCGCTTTCTTCGAGCAAATCTCCACGTGAAAAAAGCGGCGCGACTGCCTGCGAAGAATTTTCCCGCATTTCCGTTCGCAGTTGTTCGATCGCTTGACGCGTAAGCACAGACAGATATTTTAACCCGGCTTCGGGAAGAATAATTTGCGCCGTCTGAGAGCGGAGAACTTCATCAACCGAAGGTAAAAATCTTAAATTCACTGTTTGATTGGTTACTTCCCGAGCTTTCATAAAATTATCTTAACTGAATCGGAACGCAAATAGAGTATTATTTGAAATTGTAGCTTTGTTTCATTTGAAAAAATTATTCGCAAAACAAAAAAAGCGACTCATAATAAGCCGCTTTTTTTCAGTTTAAAACGCTGCCCGACCTTTTGTAAAAAACCGGAAGCACACAAAATGGTTAAACTTCAGACTCGACTCGTAAAACGTTTTCCGCCTGTGGACCTTTCGGTCCGGTCGTGACTTCATACTCGACGTCTTGCCCCTGCATCAAGGTTTTATAACCTTCACCCGATATCGCGCTGTAATGCACGAAAATATCCTGCTCGCCCGGTTGTTCGATAAAACCGTAACCTTTTGCGTTGTTAAACCATTTGACCTTACCAATTGTTTTTGACATTTATTCTAATTCCTCCTACAAACTTCAGTGAATTTTTATTTTTTGAACATTTTTCAGATGTTCTTCCTCTAAGTTCTAAGCCGAGCGCGTTTTAAATAAAACACAGGCGAAAAAAAACAAATTTACGCCAAACAAAGCTGAAAAATTCATCTTCATCCGGCATAAATTAATAGAATTGCAAGAAAGTTCATTTTCTAACAAATGAAAAACCTTAAACTGCAAGATTTCTGGGGTTAAATTTTGTATTTGTTTTTTGATAGAACGAAGGGAAATTTAGCCGAAAACACTGTCTGCTGTCAAGACATTACTTAACTTTTTTTGTAGATTCTTTCAATAAAATAATAAAATTGACATAAAGTTTTTGGCAAACGAAGATAAAACGTAAATTTTCACAAGCACAATTGATAAAATTCCGTAAAATATTAAATAATTCATCAGAAAAACCAACAATCAAAAAAGTTTCATTTCTGATATCAAAAAATATGACAAACTACGGCGAAAACCCCCAGCTTTCTTATAATAAATACTTAAAAGTTCAACAACTAATTGAACTTCAGGAAAATCTCGCTCTGCCTGAAAAGCACGACGAATTGTTGTTTATTATTATCCATCAAACTTTTGAATTGTGGTTTAAGCAAATTCTGCACGAACTCGACGCGACGATTTTATATATTAGAGATCGGCGTATTATGCGTGCGGTTCGAAACATCGGGCGCGTGTGTGAAATCGAAAAAATTCTGGTTAATCAATTTAAGATTTTAGAAACGATGACGCCGCACGATTTTCTGCTGTTTCGGCAGGAACTCAAACCAGCGAGCGGATTTCAATCAACTCAGTTTCGCGAAATCGAATTTCTTTCAGGCTTAAAAGATGAAAAATTAATGCAGTTTTTTGACGAAGAGTTTGCGATTGAGCGATTAAATAAGCGATTCGGCGCTGAAACTCTGCACGATGCGTATTTTGGTTTTTTACACAATCAAGGTTTTGCCGTTGACAATTTTGAAACCCGCGTTGAATCAGTAATCAAAATTATTCGCGACATCGAACAGCACTCTGAAGAATTCGCGCTCCAGGAGGCGTTAATTGAACACGACGAACTCGTCTCGCACTGGCGTTTTCATCATATAAAAATGGTCGAGCGAACCGTCGGCGGTAAAATGGGAACGGGCGGTTCCGAAGGCGTCGGCTACTTGCAGACGACGCTTTCAAAACGTTTTTATCCGGAATTTTGGGAAGCGCGAACTCGCCTTGAAATAGAGTAAAACTCGATTAGTGGTAAGTGAAATACAAAAAAAATTTTGTATTTCACTTACCACTTACCGTTTACCACTGTCGCCGCGACTACAACTTTGACGCTTGCCCGCGCATCGAACTTTTTGAATTGTTGATATTAAAGGAGTTTATATGCTTTTGTCGTCACAAAGAATTTTACTGCTTGTAATTTTTCTCTCCGTTTCTTTCTCTGCCGCCGTCAAAGGGCAGTCACCAACTCCGACGCCACTCCAGACTGATGATACTGAAAAAATATTTACCGAAGAAATTAAGCTGAATGTTTCCGCTCTTGACCGCAACGGTAAGTTTGTCGCGGGCGTTGACAAAGAAGATTTGGTGATAATGGAAGACGGGCGGATTCATCAGGCGGACAGTATTCGGCGAATTCCCGCGAATATTTTAATCGTGTTGGACACCGGCGGCGAGATGCGGCAGGCGAAAAATTTTGACCACACAAAGAAAACGGCGGAAAATTTAATCCACGCGCTGCAGCCTGAAGATTCGGTAGCGATTATGCAGTATCACGATAAAGTTGAAATTATCGCCGAATGGACAACCAACAAAACAGAAGCTCTGACAATATTAAAAACCAAAGCAAATTTTGGCAAGCGTTCCGTATTTTTCAACGCGCTCGAAACCGCCACAAAATTCTTGCAGAAAAGCAGGCTCGACAATCGGCATCTCGTTCTCATTACCGACGGCACCGACACTTTTAATAACAAAACTCAGAGAGATGCGGTGATGCAAAATCTTCTGGCAACCGACGTAAACGTCCACGTGATCAGCTACACGCAGCTTGAACGCGCCGACATCGAACCGCGCACCAAAGGAATTGCTACTTCGCCATCGCCGAAAGCAATTCCCGCAGAAGTTGCCGGGCAGATGCCGAACGGAGTCCGCGATACAGCTGTAACGGCAAATATTTTGTCAATGAACATTGACCGGGTGTTTTTAAGGAAAATGCGCGAAAGAAAGCAGGAGTTAATTGACGGCGAAAAATATCTGGCGGCACTTTCCAAAGACACCAACGGCGAATTCATCCTGCCCGAATCAAAAGAAGAAATGCTCGACAAACCCGCACTGATCGCCCGCATAATAGATTCGAGTTATGTCGTAACTTATGCGCCGAAGCGTGCCTTATCCGAATCAGAGGCGGGAGAAGTTCGCATTATCGAAGTTTCTTCACGCCGACCAAATCTACAGGTTCAAGCACGCCGAAAGTTAGTGGTTAGTAGTAAACGCTAAGTGATGAGTAAAAAATTCTAACTAACAAACCGATCCTATTTCTGCACAAATTAAAATGCCTGGGCAAAGCGGAAGTGAAATTGTCCCTGCCGAACTTGAAACGTATTGTTTGTCCCGTCGGGTTGCGGAATTAAAAATTTCGGCGGATTAAGTAAATATCCGTAATCGACGGCGAATTCACCGCCAATCGGCGTTTTCAGGCGCAATCCAAGCCCGACCGTATTTGACCAGACCGAGCGCATATTCTGCCGAAAAGCGTCATTGGTCTCTTCTCCGGACTTCTTAAAAATATCGCCGACGCGGCGGAAAACGTTGCCGCCGTCATAAAACGGCACGGCGCGAATCGAATCGGTGAGAGGAATACGGGCTTCAATGTTGACGATTGCCAGCGCGTTGCCGCCAAACGGAACTGAAAAGGGGCTAATAGGAACTACTTCGCCTTTTTGATTCCGAAAAATCCCCTGCGGCACGACGACGACACGCGGTCCGGCTTGTTCAAAATCAAACCCGCGCAGAGTCGTTGAACCGCCGGCGAAAAATCTTTCGCTAATCGGCAAAATATCCTCTAGGTCAGGGAATTGTGACGAAAAATCCTGGTTTCTGGAAAAGACCTTTGCCAAACCGAGAATCGCGCGTCCGGCAAGCGTCGTGTTTTTTAAACGCGGAAAAGTGTAAAAAGTGTTGTATGACCCCTGAAACTTCTGAAAACCGATATTCGCGCCGAGCGCGGGTAGCGAAAAATTATAATCCGCTGTTAAATAACTGCCGTGCGTCGGGTCATTCGGACTATAACGGCACGGATCGCCCGGGTCGCCTTTAGCAATGATATCGAGAATCGTATATTTAACCGAACAATTTTCCCGCGTGTCAAAAACAAAGTTGGCGCCCAAACCCGAAGTTCGAATCCGTGCATCGGGCTGCAGAAGATCTTTGATCAGAAGACTTTCGATATTGAACAGTCGCACGTCTTCAAATCGATAGCGGACGAACAAAATACTTCTGTTACTTCGGCTGATGGTGCGGCTCGTCTCGGCGGAAAGTGTCAACCGGTTAATTGTCGGGTCGTCGGTTACTGTGCCGAATTCGTCAATCGGATTACCTTCATCGTCAACGCGTTGAACAATACCAAAAGTGCCTTTATCAAATGTTGAACGGAAAAAACGCGTCACGGTCGAGTCGCGCTGATACTGCGCGGTAAAGGTCAGCGGCGAATATCTGATTCCTCCACCCTCGGTTTTTCCGTCGTTTAAGAATCGCGGGTTGATATAATCGATCTGCACATTCTGCTGTAGACGACTGGCGCGGACGCGCGCGCCGCCCTGCTGCAATTTGCCGAAAAGATTAAAGTGCCGAATATCGAAAAATCCGTTTGCTCCGATGTCGGTCGAGAAACCGCCGCCGTAGGTAATCAGGCGCGGTTTTTGTTCTGTGACATTGATGATGATGTCGGACAGACGCCCTGTACCATCCGCCGTTTCGCCCGCCGGTTGAGGTTTGATTTCAACCAGACTGAAAGCGTCAGTTGAATAAAGATTTTGTTCGCTGGTAAAAATATCGACGGCGCGCAGAACATCTCCACTTCTTAGATTTATTGCCTTTAAAACTGCATCACGCTCGGTTATTTCGTTGCCATTGATTAAAATACGATTGATAAAAACTTTTTTGCCTTCATTTTCAATATTGTAAACAACTTTAACCGTGTCCTGGGTCGCCCCTTCCTCTTCCGTCAATTCGACAATCGCATAACTTACCCTCGCGTCATAGAAGCCTTCCTGCGAATAAAATTGTGAAATTTCTTTAACGCCGTTCCGCGCCCGTGCCCTGGAAAAATTTTTGCCGATCAGACTTGGCAGTTTTGCTTTGAGAGCGTCGTCGGAAAACATTGTATTGCCTTCGATGTCAACATCGGCGATACCCGTCGGAATGCCTTCGACGACGACAAACGTAATAATTAAATCTTCACCATTTGGCGTCACGCCCTGCTCAACCGAAACTTCGGCGCGGCGATAACCGAGTTCGCGCATCAGCGATAGAACGGTTAAGCGGTCTGATTCCAAAATTTCGGTGCTGGTGTAGCCGCGACCATAGCCGAAATAGGGAATAACGCCGAGTAGACTTTTTTCCTGCGATTTCAGAACGCTCTGAATGTCGGCAATCGTTATTTTATCCGTCCCTCTCAGGCGAATATCGACGAGTCGCAGCTGACGATTGAGGTCTGCTTTATATTTAACTTCAACCACACGGTCGGATAAGCCCTGATCAGCGCCCGCCCCGCTTAAAGCCGAACATAAAACGTCGGTTTCATTGGTCACTGCGCCGGCTTCCTCTTCGGTAAATTCCGGATTGACCGAACAGATCGCGTTAACTTCCGCGAAAAAATAACCTCTTTCCTGATAAAAATTTCTCAAACGCCTTGAGCCTTCAATAATCGCCGCATAATCAAGCGTTCCTTCGCGTTTGATCGTCAGGAGTTTGGTCTGCGTTTTTTCACCGAGCTTTTTGTCGCCTGCCTCGACCGTGACATTGACGACCGCGCCGACCTTGCCGTTTAGTTCAATGCTGATCGTATTTTTTTCGCTGTCGTATGTTATTTTTTCTTCTTCGAGTTCAGGAGCGAGGAACTTCTCTTCGCGCAGAGCTTTACGGATTTCGGCTAAATCCTCCGTCAATTTTCGGCGAGAGTAAAATTCGCCCGGTTTAAGTTCTAAATCTTTGAGAACCTTGCTTGCATCAAATCCCGCAATGTTGACTTTGAAACTTTCGACTTTTGCCTGCGCGCCCGGCGTCACGTTAAATATAACCGTTACTTCGGTGCGGTTTTCAGGCTGCTGCGTGTAAGTTACTTCCGCGGCATAAAACCCTCGTTCGCGTAAATATTCTAAAATCAAATCAGCATTGTTTTTCAGCGTCTGCTGAGTGATGGCGGCTCCCGGATTAAGCAGATTTACTCGTAACAGAAGCTGCTGTTCGGTAACTTCATCGCCGACCGTGTTGCCGATATTGATAATAACTTTTTCCGCCCTCGATTTGCGCCTGATCACAAACCGCAAGTCAACACTTGTTGCTCCGTCATCAATTGCTTCAATTTCCGCCGAGATAACGTTTTCCGAATCGTAGAGCGCTTGTAGAGCATCACGCAGATTGACGGCGGAATACGTTTGACCAAGTTTACCTCTGATAATTGAACGAAATTGCTCGGCGGACGAAACGTCTTTGATATCAAATTTTCCGGTTGTCGTAACGTCCTGATTTGAGCCTGTAAATCTGATAAAAATATCGGAAATTTGGCGATTTTCGTACTTGCTTTGTGAAAAAACGTTAAGAATTGAAAAAAGAATTAAACAGACCGGAAGCACTAATGCAGAAGTAAAAAACCTGAAGAAGTCTCGAGAAAAGAGCCAAGCCTTTCTTGATAAATATAATTTTCTCAAACCTAAATTTCCCATTAAATTCCGCGTCCGGCACATCTCGACTGATTAAATTTTCTTTAGAATCTTTTTCTTAAACGAATTTCAAAATTAAAATTACTGCTGTTTCGCGTGACGTTGCTCAACGAACGCTGTTCGTATTGGGCGACGAACGAAAGTCGATTCGAAACGCGATATTCGAGAGCTAAAACTTGATTCTGGTCTTCTGAAAGGTTAGTTGAATACGTCACCAGAAGGTTTCGGTTTATTTGTCTGCCGACGGTTAGACGCGCCGAAGGATTAAGCCTCTGACCGGAAACAATCGGGTCAATCTCGAATCTGTTAAGTCCGAACAGTTTGTCGGTCGCTTTGCTCAGAGGGTTGTTAATCAGTTCATCCGTCAGAATTTCCGCCGCCGTGTTGATACCGGATTGAGCAAGCGTCGGAATTCCGGTATCGGTATTCGCCAGATTTCCAGTGGTAATCAGAGAGATAACATCTGCTTGCGGCAGCGCCGGACTTGAGCGTACGGTGGCGTTCAGTGACTCGGTGTTCGTTAATTCACCGACCAGGCTAACAATAACTTGGTAACCGTTTATTTCCGTTTCAGCCTGCAAGTTTATAAACGGCTCGATATTTGTGTTTGGGGGAAACTCCAGCACGCCGCGCTGCACTTCATAGCGGTCTTTACGGAAGAAAATCGTTCCGCTATTGGCGGTTACTCTGCCGGAAATTTGCGGAAACTCGACATCGCCCGTGACGCGCAAACTCGCCGAAGCGGTTAAATCGGCTAAATTATTGCGAACAACCAGCGCGTCGCGTCCTTCAATACGGA
>JACCRD010000096.1 GCA_013813755.1 Acidobacteriota bacterium
GCGCAAATCGCCATCGTTCCCGTCTGGTTCGGCATCTGTTTTATTTTCGGTTTTCCGAACACCACCAGCCAGGAAGAAATCACAACCCGCGCGCTCGGTTTCGGCTTGAATATTTTAACGCTGATCATTGCGTCGCTCGCCACATACGTTTTGCTCGGCGCGACAAATCGCTCGCTGACCAAAGCGACGAATGAATAAATCACCGTAAAAATTACGAATTGAGAGTTGCGAAATTAGTGCAAATGGCACAGCTCGTAATTCTTAATTCGTAATTTTTACTTTTTAATTGTTAAGCGGATTGCGACATTTCCGCTCGCGCCTTCATCACACTCTTCATTGATTCACGCGATTTGGCAAGCCTTTCTTTCGCGTTGGGCTGACGCATCACCAATTTTTCAAGGTTTGCAAGCATATTCGGATTACCGAATGTTTCGCGCAATTCAGGCAAAAATGGCTCGATCTTGGCAAATACGACAAAGTGTTCGGCGTTTGCGTCCGTAAACATTTCTTCCTCAATCGCGCCGTGATTGACAAATGATGCCGCCATATCCCAATAGCTCATAACCATTCGATAGAAAGCCGACGTTTCAGTGTTCATCAGCGCTTGCACAATGTCCTGCCCGCTTTCGGGGAAAAAGGAAATCATCCAGTTTCGCGCCTCGCGCATTGTGTCTTCACGCCGCAGCTCATACAGTTTTAAAATTAATTCAGCCGATTCCGCCTTACTCATAACTTTTTCTCCTTTGTGTTTTAATAGATGGAAATTGTTTCTGCCGGAAATTTATTAAATTGAAAAGTAGAATTTATTTGCCGCAAAGTCAAAAGTGAAAATCGCAAATTAATCGAGTAATATTTGAGAGTATGTCGTTGCCCGAAAAAACTGAATTCTTGATTAAAAATTTACCTGATGCTGAGGGCGCGCGCCGATTTTACCTGCAGTTTGCGGAGAAATTTCCGGGCGAAGGAAAAAAACTTCTTAAGAATCAAGCACTGCTTTCCGACGTTTTAACGCTTGCCTCGTTCAGCCCGCTGCTCGCCGCGACGCTTTTGCAAAATCCGGATTATATTTCGTGGCTCAAAAGTCAGCGAAATTCGGCAAATGTCAAAACAAAAGAAGTACTTCTGGAATCGCTCGAAAGATTCGCGCTGCTCAATTCCGAAGTTGCGGCGAATGTTCTGCTTGCTCGTTTCCGCCGCCGCGAACTGCTCAGGATTTATCTGCGCGACATTCGAGGGCTTGGCACAATCGCTGAAATAACTGAAGAAATTTCCAATCTCGCCGACGCGATTTTAGAATACGCGCTCGGCATCGCGCGTCAGGAACTCGATAATCGCTATGGTATTCCGCTTGAGGTAGATGAAAAAAATCGCGCCAAACAAGCGAAATTCTGCATTGTCGCGCTCGGCAAACTCGGGTCGGGCGAACTTAATTATTCATCGGATATTGATCTGCTTTTTCTTTATTCAAAAAACGGAACAACTTCCGGTCAAGGCGTGCGCGGTGCGGTGACGAATCGTGAATATTTTGTCAAACTTGCCGAACTTCTGACAAAACTTGCCGGCGGGCAGGCGGGCGAAGGCGCGGCATATCGCATAGATTTACGCCTTCGTCCAAACGGGCGCGTTGGCAGCCTTGCGATTTCCCTCGATGAAGCCAAGGGTTATTATCAACAAAACGCGCAGCCCTGGGAGCGGCAAGTTTTGATTCGTTCCAGAGCCTGCGCCGGAACCACGCAAATTTTTCAAAAGTTTTTTGAAGCGGTTGAACCGAATGTTTTTTCGGTTGACGTGACAATCAAGAACGCGCTCCAAAACGTGCGGCTTTCAAAGGAAAAAATTAATCTTGAAAAAACTTCCAGTCGCGGCTTTAACGTCAAACTCGGAAAAGGCGGCATCCGCGAAATTGAATTCATCGCGCAGGCTCTCCAACTCGCGCACGGCGGGCGGGATGAATGGCTGCGCGAACCGCACACTTTGATTAGCTTAAATCGTCTCGCTGATCGCGGTTTGATTTCAGACACGGAATTAACCGAACTCTTTGACGCCTATGAATTTCTCAGGCGACTTGAGCATCGCCTGCAAATGGAAAACGGTTTGCAGACGCATTTTGTGCCGAATGAATTTGAAAAACGAAGTTTAACGGCGCGACGGATGAATTTCGATGATCTGACAAAATTTGATTCGGCGCTGAACCGGCAAACCACAAAGGTTAACAGAATTTTCAATCGGGTTTTCGGTCCTGAATCAGACACACAAAAAACATCTGAAAGTTTTTTGGGAAAATCTCTCAATCAAAAATCGACAGCGGGCAAACTCAATTTGCAGCCGATTTTTTCTTCGTTGGAAAAATCCGACTTTAAGATTAATTTTAACCAAAATAAGCTCGAAACGCTCGAAATTTTGTCGGAAGTCGCGCCGCCATTTGCCGAAATGCTGGCGGCGAATCCCGGTTTGATCGAAAAATTGCCGAACAAAGAAGACCTGCTTCAGAGGAGAGATTACCGGCAGACGTTTCTCGAAGAAATTAAAAACGATTCGTTGGCGCGAGATTTAGCCGCGCTTCGAAAAAATTGGTCGTGTTTTTTGCTTGAAATTGTGGTCTTTGATGTTTTTGAAAAAATATCGCGCCGCGAAGCCAAACAAATGCAAACCGATCTGGCACAGGCAAGCATTGAGTTCGCGCTTCGAATTACGAAAAGCGAAATCGAAAAACATTTCAATAAAAAGATCGAAAATTTTTCGCTCTCGGTGCTTGGACTTGGCAAACTCGGCGGCAGCGGAATGGATTACGGCTCGGATTTGGATTTAATTTTAATTTATGACGAAGAGGAAAATCCGCCGATTGAAAGTTTAACCTCTGCCGAATTTTATGCGCGGGCAGTTGAAATTTTCGTGACGGCGCTTTCCAGTCTGACGCGCGAAGGACATCTCTACCGGGTTGATCTAAGGCTGCGTCCCGACGGCAAAAATGGCGCGACGAGTTCGAGTAAAACTTCTTTTCTCAATTATTTGCAGACACGGGCGGCAATCTGGGAATGGCTCGCTTATGTCAAATTGCGCGGAGTTGCAGGACAATTGACGCTCGCCGGTTTTGTCGAAACCGAAGCGCGCCGAATTGTTCACGAAAATGCGCTTGAGCCAAAGATTCAGGATTTAAACTTCAAAATTTTACGAGATGAAACACGCCGCGTGCGGGAAAGGCTCGAACAGGAAAAAGTCGACAAACGGAAAGGTAAAGAAATTGATATAAAATTCGGCGCGGGCGGAATGCTCGACATTTATTTTGCCGTTAGATTTTTGCAGCTCCGGCACAATCTGCCCGATGACTCTGAAAATCGTTCAACCGATTTTATGCTGCGAAAACTCCGGGATAACGACTTTTTA
>JACCRD010000109.1 GCA_013813755.1 Acidobacteriota bacterium
CCGCAAAATCTGGTTGGTAAAATCAAAAAAGCCGCGACGTTTAATCAAGGCTTCGGCACGGTCGAATATCTCGCCAGCGCACTGGTCGATATGAAAATGCATCTGGCAGGTTCGCAGAAAATAGACGCGGACAAATTTGAGCGCGAAACGCTGACGCAGTTGGGAATGCCGCGTGAAATCGTGATGCGCCACCGCACGCCGCAGTTCGGACACGTCTTTTCGGGCGACGGTTATTCCGCCGGTTATTACAGCTATCTCTGGTCGGATGTTTTGACCGCCGACGCTTACGGCGCGTTCACCGAAGGAAAAGGCGCGTATGACAAGGAAGTCGGCGCGCGTTTGATTAAAAATGTCTTTTCGGTCGGCAATACAATCGACCCGGCGGAAGGCTATCGCGGATTTCGCGGGCGCGACCCGCAAATCGAAGCGTTGATGAAAAAACGCGGTTTTCCGGTAAGCGGTGCCAAAAATTCGCCGGGTGTGAAGACGCAGGCGAAACCGAAAAAGTAGTTTAAGGACGAATGTGTATTGTCGGAAGAACAATAAAGTAATTTTGCGCCGTGCCGGTAATATTACCGGCACTCAATAAATCACCGACGAACGCTGTGCCGAATATGCTGGTCGCGGTAAATCATATCTAACTCAATTTATGCTTAGATATAGAGCGTTTACTGACAGTAAGGGACAAAATCATTCATGGACAAAAATGAAACTCTGGAAGGCTTGTTTGGTGACAGACCGTATCAAACACTTGTTCAGGAAATCAACGATTTTGCAATTATCCATCTTAACGCTCAAGGAGAAATCCTCAGCTGGAATAAGGGAGCCGAATCAATTTTTGGTTACCTGGAGGATGAAATCATAAGCCAAAACTTCTCGGTTATTTTTACCCCCGAAGATAGAGCGCAAGGCATTCCCGAAAATGAGTTGAGCAAAGCAAAAGCAGTCGGTCAGGCGGAAGACATCCGTTGGCACCTGCGGAAAGACGCGTCGCGTATTTATGCAACCGGCGTGACAACGGCTTTAATTGGTGAGGATGGGAACTTAAGAGGATATGCAAAGATAGCGCGGGATAATACAAAGCGTAAACAGATTGAGGATGCGCTCTTAAAATCAAATGAGCGCAGCAGCAATATTCTTGAAAGCATTACCGATGCCTTCTTCGCACTCGATAAGGATTGGCGATTCACTTACCTTAACAAGCAAACAGAACCCCTGCTTCTGCGCTCCCGGGAAGATCTGGTTGGCAAGAATATATGGGAAGAGTTTCCCGAAGCCATCGGAACAAACTTTGACGAACAGTATCATATAGCGGCAGCCGGGAGGACAGTTGTCATCTTTGAAGAGTTTTATCCCCAGCCGCTCAACACCTGGTTTGAAGTTCGGGCATACCCGTCGTCTGAAGGATTGTCCGTTTACTTTCACAATATCAACGAACGCGTTGAACGAAGGCAACTCGAAGGCTTAACCGCCGATATTGGAAACGCGCTTGTTCAGGATGCCAGTTTAGAGCATTTACTAAAGCACTGCGCGGAGATTATGGTCAAACATCTAAATGTCGTCTTCGCCCGCATCTGGACGTTCAACCCGGAGGAAAACGTCCTGGAATTGCAGGCGAGCGCAGGATTGTACACCCATCTAGACGGGAATCATTCGAGGGTTCCCGTCGGTAAATTCAAGATTGGTCTTATTGCCGAAGAACGCCTGCCTCACCTGACAAACGATGTTCTGAACGACCTGCGCGTTAGCGATAAAGAGTGGGCGAAACGCGAGGGAATGCAATCTTTCGCCGGCTATCCGCTAATTGTCGATGACCGTCTTGTCGGGGTGATGTGCGCGTTTGCAAGGCATGCGCTAACCGATGCAGCGCTCGAAGCAATGGGATCGATTTCTAATGGAATAGCAAATGGTATCGAGCGAAAACGAATTGAGAACGCTTTACGTCAGAGCGAGGAACAATACCGTCTGGTCGCCGAGACAGCATCGGATGCAGTGATAAGCATTAATGAGAAAAGCACTATTCTTTTTATCAATCATGCGGCAACGAGAATTTTTGGTTATCAAACAAACGAAATGCTTGGACAAAACCTCTCGATGCTGATGCCCGAACACATGCGTTATCTTCACGCATCCGGGCAGGAACGCTACCTTAAAACCGGTAAAAGACATCTCAACTGGGAACATGTGGAAGTTCCGGCTCTCCACCGCGATGGGCACGAATTTCCGCTCGAACTCTCCTTTGGAGATTATAAGAAAAGTAATGAACACATTTTTATTGGAATAGCCCGGGACATTACTGAAAGAAAACAGGCAGAGAAGAACGCTTCGTTTCTTGCTGAAATTACCCAGGATCTCGCTTTCTTGCCAGGAACAGACGAAATTAAACGTATTATAGGAGCGAAAATCGGGAAATTCTTTGCCGCCACGCACTGCGCTTTTGTGGAACTCGATAAAGAGGCGAATTTGGCAATCATTCGTGACGATTGGCGAAAAAGTGATACTGCCCCAAGCCTTGCCGGAGTTTACCGAATGGAGGAATATGTATCTGAAGATTTTCAGCGAATGCTTGTTTCCGGTCATCCGGTCGTGATCAATGACGTCGCTTCTGACTCGCGCAGCGCTGAATCGGCAGCGCGTTTCCGGCAGCTCGGTTTAGGTTCCTTTATAAATACTCCATGTGTGAGTGATGGTGTATTAAAATTCGTACTTGGCGTCTATCGTGGAGAAGCCTGCCAATGGCGCGACGATGAAATCAAATTGTTGGGCGAAATGACGACGCGAATTTGGCTCAACTTTGAACGAAAACAAGGGGAACAAGAACGCGAGCGACTTCTGAGGCGTGAACAGGAGTTACGGGTTCAAGCCGAAGAGGCTAATAAAATCAAAGATGAATTTCTAGCAACAGTTTCTCATGAGCTTCGTACTCCTTTGAATGCCATTCTTGGCTGGTCTACAATTCTGAGAAGCGGAAAACTCGACGGTGAATCTGCCAGCCGTGCTATTGAAACAATTGAGCGAAATGCCCGTTCACAATCGCAGTTAATCGACGACCTTTTGGATATCTCCCGCATCATTACCGGAAAACTTCGACTGGAAATTCGCACAATAGAGCTTTCAAAAATAATTGAAGCGGCGGTAGACGGCGTTCGCCCGGCGGCGGAAGCAAGAAACATTCGACTGCAAATTCTGCTCGATACGGAAGCCGGAACTGTTTCCGGCGATGCAGGACGATTGCAGCAAATATTTTGGAATTTACTGACTAACGCCGTCAAGTTTACGCCAAAGGGCGGGCGCGTGCAGGTGCGTCTTGAACGGGTCAATTCCCATGTAGAGATTGTCATCAGCGACAGCGGTCAGGGCATCGACCCGAAATTTCTCCCGCACGTCTTCGACCGCTTCCGGCAGGCGGATCAATCGACGACCAGACGGCAGGGCGGACTAGGACTCGGACTTTCAATCGTCCGCCAACTGGTTGAAATGCACGGCGGAACAGTTCATGCCGAAAGCGAAGGTCAGGGAGAGGGAACCAGTTTCATCGTCAAATTGCCGCGCCCGGCGGCATCGGCGGCACTGAAGATAGCGAAAGTTAGCGGGCAGGAACGCGTTCATCCCACACAACCTTCGGAGTTTGTCTCGATTGACCGTGCGCCGCAGTTGAATGATTTAAGAGTGTTGGTGGTTGACGACGAAGCAGATTCACTAAATTTGCTCAGGGAGGTTCTTGAATATTGCGGCTCTCAAGTAACGATCGCCGGTTCTGCCGCCGAAGCTCTCGCCTTCCTCGAAAATGAAGATTTCGACATTCTGATCAGCGACATTGGAATGCCGGAAGAAGACGGCTATAAGCTCATCGACAAAGTCCGTTCCTTGCCGATGGAGAAAGGCGGAAGCATTCCGGCAATAGCACTTACCGCATATGCGCGCAATGAAGATCGCTTACGTGCTTTGATGTCCGGATTTCAGGTTCATCTTCCGAAACCAGTCGAGCCGGTCGAATTAGCCGCGTTTGTGGCGAGCCTGGCAAAAGGCGCCAGAAAACTTGGCTCTAAGCGGTTGCGGGACAAAGGGGAAAAGCCTGTTTTACCAAAGAATAGGCTTATTGATTAAATTTAGGTGAAGAATATCAAAATGAAAATGGAAGGCATCCGAAATTTTCATTTTTGGGTGTTTGTCTGGCTTAACATTCATCAGGCGTGCAACTTTACATTGACAAAAAGAACACCCAATTTTTTGCAGATATACCAACCAAGGAAATAAAATTTCTTACTGCCTTGGCAGTACAATCAATTCATTAACTTTATCAATGAGATGCAAAATTGAGAATGGTTTAGAGAAAACATAATCGGCGCCCAATATCTTGGCAATATCCAAATATTGATTCGCGCCTGATATCGCTATGATTTTGATGTCGGGAGAATCTCGTCTCATTTCCCTAATAGTTTCCAAACCCTCTTTTTCGGGCATAACGATATCGGTTATTACCAGTTCAACAGTTAGCCCAACTAAGTTAGAAATGGCTTCTTTACCATCTCTCGCCTCGTGAACGTTGTATCCCTCATCTTCCAGAGCGGTTCGCAACATAGAACGAATCTGCGCATCATCATCAACAACTAATATTTGTTTCATATTTTCCTTTGCTCTTTGCCCTGCATAAAAAATACATCTTATGTGAATCAATAGTAGAAATGTCAGATTGACAAACAATCGTAAGATTGCTTTGTGAAAACGAAACTTATCGAACTATATTGTTTAATCTGCCGCCTCTACGATAGCCAAAGCAGTTTGAAATATAATCGCAGCTTGAAATTTCAAGCTGCGTTTTGCCTATCAGAAACTGATAACCGTCTATTTGTTCGGTTATCTGAATGGTCTTTATCAGAAGAAAGCCATTTACCGTTTTACCCATAACTACTGGGCTGATTAGTTCCTTGGATGTGCCGAGCTACCAAGCCTTTAATCGTCATTTCTCTTTTTTGTTATTGGCTGAATTTTCCTATTGCGCGGTAAAGTCGAGTTCAGCTAAATCCTCCGTCAATGTTATCACCTGAGTGTTGAACTGATACCGTTTGGCAAAGACACTGAAGATATAAGTTTCTCCAGCAGCTAATTCCTTAAAGGTGTAATACCCAAAACGGTTTGTTCTGGCAGTTTGTATCTCACCATTTTGATTGGTTAAATGCACCACCGCGTTCGACACGCCTCTGCTGCGAGAAGACAGAATTCTTCCTGAAACTGAAACACTAGCGGC
>JACCRD010000137.1 GCA_013813755.1 Acidobacteriota bacterium
GCCAATCGGGTCGCCCGGCGGATTCGGGAGCGGCGCGGTTTGTCGGCGCGGCGCATCGGGGCGCGTTAGAAATCGCTCAATGTCGTCAAGCGCCGCGTTATTGTGCGCGGCGGTGTCGCCAGTGACAACGAGTTGTTTGAGCATTCTTTGCAATGCGCGTAAAGCTTCGGTGGCAGTTGCTCTGACTTGCGTTTGAGCATTGGCATTTGCTGCCAAATCCATCAGGCGCGTGACCGTCAAACTTTGTTCAGCGCGCAGAATCGCTGTTTGATGCGAATTTTGCGCTGGCGGAGGCGTTGTCCAGGTTGTTTTAACCAGCGCGTCGACCACTTCTCTGAAATGCGGATTGGCGTTGTTGCGCGCATTAAAATCTATCAAACGCGCGGCGCGGTTTGGTTCAAGTAAACTTGTAATTGCCATATCAGCCGCGATTTCCGCCGCGCCGATTGGGTCGAAAACAGGACTGGTACGTTTGCTGAAAAGCTCTGACCGACCGGAATTGTAGCCATAAGCCAAGGGCGGAATTATTTTTAATATTTCCTCTGAAATGACAAGCTCTTCCGGTTTGAGCGTCTCCAGAACGACTTGCAGAGCTTCGCGTTGGCGATTTGCCGGAACTATTTCCTGAATTTGCGCCGGATTAGCCGCCTTTTCCGTTCTGACCGCGTAGGTGTAATAAACGCCGCCGAGCGTTTTGACCGCTGCCGTTAACTGATATCGATGATGCAGAAAGAGCGGCAGAAATTTTGTTTCAAGTTCTGATAAAGGAGTTCCACGTTTGATATTGCTTAAACCGAATTGCTCGAGACCGATGCGCCGCACCCGCATTTCGTGTTTCAAAGACGCTACCGGATCGCTGCCGTTATCCCAGAGATTTGAAAGCGGATGCGCCGCGCTTGCCGGGCGCGTGTCAGAGTCGGAAATAAAGAGCATTCCGTCTGAAACGCCTTTGCGGACAATTTTCTCGAGTTCGTTTTCTTCATTCGCGCTTTTGTTAAATTGCGTATAAGCGTATTGAATCGCAAATTTGTCGTAAGCGCCGATGCCGACGGCGTAAGCGTTGGAAAAATCGAGTTTGCCGTTTTTGATTTCAATCAAAGGCGCCGGGTAATCCATCACCGAAGCTCGACCGTAGGTGCTGGCGGCGAAATTATGCGCGAGTCCGAGCGTGTGTCCGACTTCGTGCGCCGAAAGCTGACGAATGCGGGCAAGCGACATCAAATTCGAGTCAGTTTTCTCATCGGCTTTAACCAAATAATCAACGTCTGGCAAAGAGGCGAATTGACAGGCGTTTGATGAATTGCTCGCCGAATTATTATTTGAATTATTCGCTGAATTGCTTGCTGAATATTGTGGCGCGAGTCCTTCGCCGATTAAAAAATCCTGTCGCGCCCTTTGTGAATCGAGCGTGACGACGCCTTTAATAATTTCGCCGGTGCGCGGGTCGGTGATGCTGCTGCCGTAAGCCCAGCCGCGTGTCGAACGATGCACCCAGTTGATGACGTTGTAGCGCACATCCATCGGGTCGGCGTCGGGCGGCAAAACTTTGACTTGAAACGCATTGCGAAAACCGGCGGCTTCATACGCTTGATTCCACCAAGCCGCGCCTTCGATCAGAGCGTCTCGAATTTGCTGCGGCGCGCCGTTATCGACGTAATAAACAATTGGTTTAACCGCTTCGGAAATTTTTGCCGCCGGGTCTTTCTTCTCCAAGCGGTGACGAATTATCCAGCGTTTTTCGAGGTTCTCGGAAATATCCGTTGCGTAATCGTAAAAGCTGATTGGGATTGTTCCAACACGCGGGTCAAATTCGCGCGGGCGATAATTATTGTCGGGCAGTTCGACAAACGAATGACGTTCCCTGATCGTAACGGCGCGTGCCGTCGGCGCGGTTTGCCTGATCAGATTTCCGGCATCGGCATTTGTCGCAAGCGTAAGCGTTGCTTCGACTTCGGTATTTTTTGGAAAACCTTTTGTTCTCGGCAAATAGAGCGCGCTCCGGCTTTCATCCAAGCTGTAAATCCCCTGATTGGCTTGGCGTAAACGGTCAGCCACGCCGTGCGCGTCCCGAATCAGAAAATTAGTTGCGTCAACCAGAACGCGCTCGCCTTCCGTCGCTTCAACCTTAAAACCCCAAATCACCGATTTAGCAAACGATTCTTCAACCGAACGCTTTTCCGCCGCATTGTCGCCCAAAGCGCGGTATTCATAATTCGGCTGAACGAGCAGAATCTTGTTTCCGGCGCGCTCGAAATAAACGATTTTGGTATCGCCGAGCTGCCCTCGGTCAAGTCCGATCGGGTTAGACCCGACACCGGTCGGAAGCGAAACTTGATACAAAAACTCCCGGTTAAAGCGCGAAATTTCAAGGTATATTTTGCCATCGTCCGCGTTCAAATAAAGCGGCACAAAGCCGTCGATTTTTTGAAGCTTTTCGGTAATCCCGGTAAAAGTTTTCTTAATCGGCGGCGCATCCTGTTTTTTGTCCTGCGCCAGCGCAGTTAAAGAGACAAAAACAAATATGAGCAATGCGAGAAAAATCCTGGACATAAAGTTTATTTCAGCGTTAGTTTTTTGGTAAAAGAATAATGCCTTATTCGTCGGTGAATATCAATAAAATTCTTCAAGGTTGTGAACTTATTTCTTCATCACAATTTTCAGTTTCGCATCTTACTTTAACGAAACTGATTTTGTGCGCGACATAAGCCTGCGTTTGAATCGGTAAGCAAAATAATCGGAGATGCAACACAGGTTTCCGTATTATTCTTCTTCCTCTAAATTCATTCCCGCTATTTTACCAGTTTCATCCAGCTCAAATCGCCAGAGCATTATTCGTGCAGGCGTTTCCGCCTTGTAACGATAAACGCGATTTTTACCTGTCGTTTCGCTGTTAATGAAAACGAAATTTTTAAGTTTACCGAAAGAAGAGAGTCGTTCGGTTAAAAGTTTGGCGCGTTCGCCTGAGAGTGATTTGCGCATTTCATCGGTAAACGAATCCAGATTCAATTTGTTTCCCATTCGCCCGCGCAAGGCGGTTTCCAATAGATTCGTAATTTTTGCGTTGGGGTTTATTTGCGTTTTCAAAGCCCGCAAAGAAATATCCGGCAGATAAATTTTTGCGACGCCGCGGGCAATTGCACCGCCGAGCCCCTGGTCGCCTAAGTTAGTCAAAACAATAACGGTTAAATTGTCATTAATATAACGCGAAATATTTGCGGCGAAACCTGCCGTTTGCCCGCCGTGAGAGATGAGCTGGTGACCGCGAAAGTCCGCAACGTTAAAACCGAAACCGTAAGGGTGAGGCTTGCCGTCGCTCAAAACAAATGGCGTCCACATTTGATCGAGACTGATTTTTTTGAGCAGCGTTTCACTTCTTAAAGCCGCGTCCCATTTCGCCAGATCAAGGGCGGTTGAAACGATTGCGCCCGCCGAGAAAACATCGGTCAAATCATAATCGCGTCCGACAAGTTTTCCGTTTTCCCATTCGTAACCGTCGGCGCGGTTCGGAACGATGAATTGCGGGTCGCGATTTGCAGTTTGATTCATTCCGAGCGGTTTGAAAATTCGCGTTTGTGTAAAATCCCAATAGGATTTTCCCGATACTGATTCAATAATAAAACCGAGCAGATTGTAGCCGGAGTTGCTGTAGATATAACGCGCGCCCGGCTCAAATTCGAGCGGAAGAGCGCCGATGGCTTTGATAAAATCATCGCGCTTCATTCGTTTGGTCAGTTCAAAACCAGAACCGATTGCCGTGTAACTTTTCACGCCCGAAGTGTGGGTTAAAAGATGACGGACGGTAACTTTCTTCCAAATTTCCGGCGCGTTTGAAAGATACGTGCCGATTTGAGCGTCTAAATTTATTTTGCCTTCCTCGACCAGCAGCATAATCGCGGCGGCAGTAATTTGTTTGGTCACCGAGCCGATTTCAAAAACCGTGTCTTTGGTGACGGGCGCATTCAGCTCGACGTTTGCCAAACCGTAACCGGAAGTTTTGATCACCCGACCGTTTTTGACAACGGCGACGCTCGCGCCTGGAATGTGGCGTTCGCGCATCTGCGCTTTAACGTAATCGTCAACTTGGTCAGCAGACGCTGGAACAATGCCGCACAGCGTGAAAAGTAAAAGCAGAGCCAAGTATGAAAAAGTAATTTTACAATTCATAAATTTAGGTTTGATACTTTGCAGAAATAAACTTTTGAAATTATTCAGCGATGTCAATCATACGAACATAGAGCCGCCCAATACAAGTGAAAATGAAAGTTAAATTGTTGTTTTCAGCATTTTTGTTTAAAGCAGATTTCGTGGTATATTCGCAAACATTATGAAATTCATCGTCCGCTAAATTCCCGCAATTCGTTCACGGTTCGTCTTTTTGCATTCCTGAAAAAGAAAAACTATCCCGGCGCATCCCGCGCGAATATTTTAACTGGTATTTTATCAATTTTTATGTCTAATCTTATCGAATCTCGGTCTGAAAGAGATGTAGATAAATCTGTCGAGGCAGATCAGTCTTTTCTCTCAATTCTGCGCGAAGCGTTTACCGGCACCGAGCGAAATTTGACCGAAGGTTCACTGCGCAAAGCAATCGTTCTTCTTTCGATACCGATGATTGCGGAGATGCTCGGTGAAAGTCTTTTTGCCGTCGTCGATATTTTCTTTGTCGCCAAACTGGGTGCGGAAGCAGTAGCGGTTGTCGGTTTAACCGAAGCGATGATTGTGATCGTTTACGGGCTGGCACTGGGAATTTCAATCGGCGCATCGGCGACGGTGGCGCGAAGAATCGGTGAAGACGACAGCGACGGCGCTTCGCATACAATAGTGCAGGTTTTGTATCTGGGCTTAATCGTTTCAATTGTAATCAGCATCGTCGGCGTGATTTTTGCTCCGCAACTGCTCGCATTGATGGGCGCGGAAGAAAGCGTCGTCGCGCAGGGCACAACTTTTACGCGCATAATGCTCGGCGGAAACGCGGTGATTATTTTTCTGTTTTTGATCAACGGAATTTTTCGCGGCGCCGGGGATGCGGCGATTGCGATGCGCGTTTTGTGGTTGGCAAATATCCTGAACATAATTCTCGCGCCTTGCTTTATTTTCGGCGTCTGGTTTTTCCCCGAATTGGGCGTGACGGGCGCGGCGGTCGGCACAACGATTGGGCGCGGCGTTGGTGTGTTGTATGCGTTTTATTCTTTAACCAGACACGGCGGACGTTTTACGATCCGGCGGAAACATCTGCCGTTTATGCCGAAAAAGATTTGGCAACTGATGAAACTTTCGGCTTCAGCAAGTCTTCAGACTTTAATCGGAATGACAAGTTGGGTGGCGCTGATTCGCATCGTTTCAGGTTTTGGCACCGAAGCCGTCGCCGGTTATCAAATCGGTATTCGGATAATCATTTTCGCGCTTCTGCCGTCGGTTGGCTTGAGCAACGCGGCGGCAACCATCGTCGGACAATCGCTCGGTGCGGGAAAACCCGAACGCGCCGAAAAAGCCGTTTGGACTGCCGCATTTTACAGCGCCGGATTTTTATTTGCGGTCGGCGTTCTGCTCGCTGTGTTTTCAAAATTACTCGTCAGTATTTTTACAACTGAACCGGTGATCGCGGGTTACGCTGCCGATTGCCTTTTGATAGTTTCGCTCGGGTTTTTATTTTACGGCTTCGGAATGGTTCTGGAAACTGCGTTCAACGGCGCGGGCGACACGATTACGCCGACTTATCTGAACATTTTTATTTTCTGGCTCTTTGAAATCCCGCTTGCCTATGTTTTAGCCTATCACTTCGGACTTGAGGCGTACGGCGTGTTTTGGTCAATCACGATTGCATTTTCAATGCTGGCGATTGTTTCGGCGATTCTTTTCAGGCGCGGTAAATGGAAGGAAAAAGTTATTTAAGGAAAACTGAAATTATAATTTATCAGCCAATTCCGTGATGCCGCAGCGCGGGCAAGTTAGGGTGCGTTGAGCTACATCAGCCCATTTTGCAAGCGCAAGGCTAGAAAGTTTCGGTTGTTTGCTTTCGGCTTCGCCTTCGCGCATCAAGCGAGATTGTTTTTGTTCGGGAGAATTACCCTGTTCGATTGACTCACGCTCGCACTGCCGACAAATCCAACCGAAACCATCGTTGTAGAAATCGTTTAGTTCAATCATTTAATTTAATGAATGGAAAAAACTTAAGCGGTAAGCAAATATGTTTTTTGCTCACCGCTTATTGTTTACTGCTCAATTTTTAGTATCTGCGCATTGGGCGACCTTGTGATTGCTGCGGCAGAGGATTGAGTCTAACCGGAATGGTTAAGGTTTTACCATTGCGGAAAACTTGAGCCTGAACCGTATCGCCAATCTGCTTTTTGTCGAGAACGCGGTAGAGGTCATCCAAATCGCCGATTGCCTGTCCGTCAATCGAAGTAATGATATCGCCGAGCATCATTTGCCCGTTACTGTCTCTGGAAAGACCGCGCAAACCTGCCGCCGATGCCGGGCTGCCGCTGCCGACGGCGCGGAGAAGCAAACCTTTGGCAATTGGCAAATCTAAACCCTGTTCCTGCAATTTTTCAACGCTGACCCCGTCCACGCCGAGTTTCGGACGGCGGACTTCGCCAAATTGAAGTAATTGCGGAATGACGCGCTTGGCAATATTAACCGGAATCGCAAACCCGACGCCGACCGAACCGCCGGAACGCGAGAGAATCTGTGAATTAATGCCGATCATTTTCCCGTATTTATCAAGTAAAGGTCCGCCGGAATTGCCCGGATTGATTGACGCATCAGTCTGAATCGCGCCTTCGATGACGCGCCCGCTCGGCGCGCCGGGGACGGGAACCGAACGAATCGGACGCTGCAAGCCGGAAATTACTCCAGTCGTCAAAGTTCGGTCGAGTCCGAACGGATTGCCGATTGCCAAAACTTTTTGACCGACGTTGAGTTTGTCTGAATCGCTCAAAGAGATGACTGTCAAACCAGATGCCGGCGGTTCGATTTTAATAACCGCCAAATCCGTATCTATGTCTCCGCCGACAAATTTCGCCGGATAAACCTTATCTCCGCCGAAACTCACGTTTAATTTCGATGCGCCTTCGACAACGTGATAATTCGTTAAAATATGTCCTTGGGCGTCAATGACCGAACCAGAGCCGTTGCCGCGCTCACGCTCAAATTCTTCACCGTAAAAATTTTCTGATCGCGCGCTGGTGGTAATAAAAGCTACGCCGGGCGAAAGCGTTTTATAAACTTCGATGCTGTTTTGCTCGTCGCTGACGACGGACGGCTCGGAGATTCCCTGTGGCGGCGCCATTTCTGCCAGCGCGAAATTGGCGTAATCGCGCATCTGCCAGGCGTTTTCAAAATTAGTCCCGAAATTAATTAGGCAAGCCATAGCGGCGACGGCGACGAATGCTGAACCGATTGCCAAAAACAAAATTTGACGCGCTGATAATTGATAGATTGCTTTTTTTGACATAACTTCTCGCTCCCTTTTTATAAACTCCATAAAATGATTTGCTTCTAGGATGCGCAATTTTTAAAATTGCGTTGCGTGTTCAATTACAAAAATTACGAAAATAAACAACAGGTTGTTTCATTAAAAAATGTTGCAAAAAATTGCTACAATCCAGGCAGATAACTTTTGAGACAACGACTAAAAAGAATCAAACGTCTTAAAATCGGCTTTTGAAATTTATTTTCAACCAAATAAGGAAAAGAAAAAAGATGAAAAAATCACTTAACTTTAAATTTGTAGCATTGATGCTGGCGGCGTTCTTCGCGTTCGGCGCAAACGACGTTTTAGCTCAGAGACGAACAGTTAAACGCAAACCGGTTATCCGTCGAGCAGCGGTTAGACCAATCAAAACCGTACCGATTAGAAATTCAGTCGCGCTTTACACAGTCGAGAACGGAAAACAGTTTCGCGTTCGAATGAACGAAACTATCGGTTCAAAAACGGCGCGTACCGGCGACCGCTTTACAACCACCGTCACCGAGCCGGTTTATTCGGAAACGGGCGTGATCGTCGTTCCGATCGGAAGCACTGTGACCGGGCGCGTCGATTCGGTGAAAGCCGCGAAAAAGGGCGGCGATCCGGGTTCGATTGATGTCACCTTTGTTGAAGTCAGGCTTCCGAATGGAACGCGCCGGGCAATTAACGGTTCGCTGACCAATCTGGATACGAAAAAAGCGAAGAGCGATTCTGAAGGCTCGGCTTCGGGCGACGACCGAAAAAATGACAAAGTTATCTTTATCGGCGGCGGTGCGGCTGGCGGCGCGATTTTAGGCGGCGCGATTGGCGGCGGCAAAGGCGCGCTGATCGGCGGAATTTTAGGCGGACTCGGCGGGCTTGCCGGCGAAAGATTTACTAAGGGCGAAGATGCCGAAGTTAAGTCAGGAACCGAGTTCGGCGTTTATTTGAATCAATCAATTTCACTGCCGAAATTTGTTGAGCGGGAATATTAATTTTCAGTTGTCACAAACAAAAAGCCGGACAAGTTCAATATTGAACTTGTCCGGCTTTTTGTTTGTGACAACTTGA
>JACCRD010000159.1 GCA_013813755.1 Acidobacteriota bacterium
AATAATAGCCGCGCAAAACTCTCGCCGATGATTTTTTACCCGAGTTGACTGCGGATTCTTCCTGAAGTGTAGCGCTCTGAACATAAGAAAAATTCGCGGTGTCAACGGGGCGCATCAGCATCGCGTCTGTAAAATGCTGCGGGCGAAGATTGGAAAAAGCGTTGACATTTTTTTGTAATTCTTTGCCGTTATCAAGTTCCATCTTTTGCACTTCTTCCTGCAAAGCTGAATAATCAGCGGTGTTTGTGCCAATGACAAACTTTTTATATTTTCCGCTGCCGCCGTCCTGAAGAATCGCTACGCGGAATTTTTCGCCGTTTGAAGACATCTGCGCGACATCCGTTTTAATAATTGGAACTTGAACTTTCAGCAAAATATTCGCCGGACGCTGAACGACGACTTCGCCGTCGGCAGTTTTATATTTTTCGGCAATACCGAGCTGGGCAAATGAATTGTCTTCAAACTTCAAATCCATTTTCGCTCGCATCGAATTAACTTTTGAAAAACGAGTGACAATTTCCAGTAGAGAAGATTGAGAAGCGGATTCGGCTTGCAGCAGCGTAACTGTTTTTTCTCTGGTTTTCGGACTGAAAACACCGCAGCCGCTCGAACTTAAAACTAATAGAACAATAAAGAATACGGATAATTTAATAAAAGCGCTTTGATTTAACGTCATCGGTTTGTGATGTCTGAAAAGATGGGCTTGTTGTCTTATAAATACTTTCACAATAATGCTTACAAGTAATGAATATAAATTCCAAAACGGAAATAATATCACGGCGAAACAATTTAACCTAACAACTAAAAGACGCGGCAGCTCAAGCATATTTGCTTTTCACTCCGCGTTTTTATACTTCGAGACGTTTTGCCGCTCTAAAAAATTATCCGGTAAAAGTGCCGGATGAACGTGTCAGGTAATCCTGCATCGTAAAGGCGAACATAATTGCCAGCCAGAAAAAACCGGCAATCGCCATCAGCCAGATCAGGCGCGAACTCCAGCGGACGTGCATAAAAATCAAAACGACGCATGCCATTTTGAAAAAAGCGATTGATAGCGCCACCAATGTATTCGCGCCCGGGAAAATATGATCGAGATCAACAAAGGCAACGGCAACCGTCAAAATTGTTCCGACTACCAAGACCCCGAAAACCATCATATACAAAGGAAGTGCGACAATATGATTTTCGTCCTCCGAATGATGATCCGAGTTATGATCCGGTTGATGTCTTAAGTCCTTATCGTCCATTTTTTAATGTCCTCCGCCAAAATGTCTTCCCAAAAGATAAAGAAGTGGGAAAAGAAAAATCCACACAATATCAACAAAATGCCAGTAAAGCCCAGCCATCTCGACCGGCGCGTAATATTCTCCGGTATAGCTTCCACGCCACGCTTTCCAAAGAAGCCAGGACATTACTGCTAACCCGATGATCATATGGAGCGCGTGCAAACCGGTCATCGCAAAATAAATCCAGAAAAAGATGCGCACCTTGTCCCGAAATTTATCAGCATTTAATTCGCCATTGGAAAAATAACCAATCTGTTCACTATCGGTTAAGTAATCTTCTTCCTGCGCCTTAACTGCCAGAGAAGTATCCACCCACTGAAATTCACCGCGCGGGTTAGAGTAGTGATGTTCGCCGTGTTCCTCGGCAAGCCCTTCTTTTTCCCCGACGGGAATTCTCAGAGATTCTCTCGGATCATCTCTGCCTGTCTGAGAATTAAGCTCACGCGGCGAGCGAATTTTTTCGTGTGACTTTTCCGTTTTTAAGTTCAGACCCGACACGGGAACAATACCTTCGTGATATTTATCAGTGTATTCGACAGCTTTAACGCCCAGAAATGTCGCGCCGAAAATCATTGTTAAGATAATCAAAACGACCTGCAAATTACGTTTGCCGAGTTGGGCGTAATGAACCGCCAGAGCCATCGTCAAACTGCTGACGATCAACACCAAAGTATTTGCCGCGCCAAGCCACCAGTTTAAGTGATTACTTCCAGCGGCAAACGCCATCGGATATTGCGAACGAAAAACCAGATAAACGGTAAAAAGTCCGCCGAAAAACATAATTTCCTGGACAAGAAACAGCCACATTCCGATTGAATCAGATTCCTGCTGCTGTTTCATATCTTCAAAATGATGTTGAAGACCGGGCGCGTGATAATGTTCGTCGTGTGTATCGAAGTGTGTCGCCATATTTTTTAAATTACGAATTACGCATTAAAAATTACGAATTATTTTTTTCTCAATTACCTTAATTCCTAATTTGAAATTAGTAACTTACTATGCCGCCGGAGCAATATACTTGGTTCTGGCGTCTTCCAAATCCAAACCGCTTTCTTCACCAAATTCGTAGGCTTCCCAAAAAACAATCGGTGTTTCGTGAAAATTTTCAGTTGGCGGCGGCGATGTCGTGCGCCATTCGAGTCCGGGCAAAACCCACGGATTTGCCGGCGCTTTTTTACCAAAAAATATTGAATGGATAAAATAGATTAGTGGTATAAATAATCCAATAGCGAGAATTGACGCGCCCGCCGTCGAAAAAATATTCAAAACCTGTAATTCTTCCGGATATGACGCATAGCGGCGCGGCATCCCCAAATATCCAAGGATAAACTGCGGGAAAAATGTCAGATTAAATCCAACGAAAATTATAATCGCGGCGATTTTGCTCCAGAATTCCGAATACAGTTTGCCCGTTATCTTCGACCACCAGAAATGCAAACCGCCAAGGTATGCCAAAACCTGTCCTCCAACCATTACATAATGAAAATGGGCGACGATAAAATAAGTGTCCGTTAAGTGAACCGTAAGTCCCATCGCGCCTAAAAATAATCCGGTCAAACCGCCGATTAGAAACAGACCGATGAAAAATAAGCCGTAAAGCATCGGCGTATCGTAGGAGATTTGACCTTTATAAAGAGTCGCCGTCCAGTTAAAAACCTTGACCGCCGAAGGAATCGCCACGACCATCGACAAAAACGAGAAAACCATTCCCGCATAGATCGACTGTCCGCTGACAAACATATGATGTCCCCAGACGAGAAATCCGAAAACGGCAATCGCAATCGACGAAAAAGCGATATATTCATAGCCGAAAATCTTTTTGCGCGAAAAGTTGGAAATCAGTTCCGAGATAACGCCCATCCCCGGCAAAATCATAATATAAACCGCCGGGTGCGAATAAAACCAGAAAAGATGTTGAAACAAAATCGGGTCGCCGCCGATTGCCGGGTCAAAAATCCCGATCCGGGCAAGACGTTCAAGTGCTAAAAGCAGAACCGTAATCGCAATCACCGGCGTTCCTAAAATCATCACCAGACTCGTCGCGTAATGAGACCAGACAAACAGAGGCAGTCTAAACCAGGTCATCCCCGGTGCACGCATTGTATGAATAGTGACGATAAAATTCAATCCCGTTAGAATCGAGGAGAATCCGTTAATAAAAATTCCGAGACCAACCGCCATTACATAACTATTGGAAAATGTCGTGCTGTATGGCGTGTAAAAAGTCCAGCCGGTATCGACTCCCCCCTGCAGCAAAGCCCAGACGGTAAGGGCGCCGCCGACAATGTAAATGTACCAGCTCAAAAGATTGATGCGCGGAAAAGCCAAATCCTTCGCGCCGATCATCAGCGGAATCAGAAAATTTCCGAGAATCGCCGGAATCGCCGGAATCAAAAAGAAAAAAACCATAATGATTCCGTGCTGCGTAAATACCCGGTTGTAAGTTGCAGATTCGAGCAAATCACTCTGCGGCGTCAGCAATTCGAGACGAATGAGGGAGGCGTAGATGCCGCCGAGCAGAAAAAACACGGAAACTGATAACAGATACAGAATCGCAATCCGCTTATGGTCTTTGGTCAAAAGCCACGAACTCAAACTAAAACCGTTGGTTAAGTAATTGTCCTTTGGATCAGGTCTGACGTTTCCAACATTATTTATCGCATCTATGTTTTGCATAACTCTCTTATTACCTCTAAAACTCTATCTTTTCCTGTCAGCCGGAGCGGTTGTCTCCCCTTGATTGCGCGGTGCGTTCGGATTACTTCCCTGCGTGTTTGATTCGCCTCGGTCTGCTCGCGGCGCGATTGTACCGGTCGAGTTTGAAGCGTTATTCATTGTGCCTCCGCCTGATGTATTACCGGTCGTCGCGCTGCCGCCGGCTGCCGAATTAGTTCCGCCGCCTGCGCCCAAAGATTTTATATATGCGACGAGAGAAACAAGCTGTTCTTCGGTAACCTGTCCCTTAAACGTCGGCATTATTGGCTGATATCCTTCAACAATCTGTCCGGTCGGATTCAAAATCGAATTACGAATATACTCATCATCGGCAAGAACCGTCTGTCCGGTCGTCAATTTCTGCTCTTTGCCGTAGACGCCCGTCAGCGTCGGACCCCTGCCTTGATCATTTTGCTGGTGACACGAAGCGCAACCGAGTTTTGCTTCAAAAAGGTCTTTACCGGCTTCGACCGGCGTTTGCCCAGACACAGTTCCGCTCAACCAATTATCGAAATCGCGCTGCTCCATGACATAAACGTAACCGCCCATCCCTGAATGGTTTAAGCCGCAGTATTCAGCGCAGAAAAGATGATATTTACCCGGCTTAGTGGCTTCAAACCACAGTGTTGTGTAGCGTCCAGGGATAACATCCATTTTTGTCCGAAAAGCCGGAACGAAAAAATCGTGCAGAACGTCTTCGGTAGTCATCGTCAGCTTGATTTTGCGGTTTACCGGAACGTGCAGCTCGTTTATTTCGCGCTGCCCGGTGGTATGCTGCATTTTCCACATCCACTGTTTCCCGACGACGTAAATTTCCATCGTATCTGCCGGAGGGCGATACTGATTATAATAAACAAGCACGCCGCCGAGAAAAATAGTCATTGAAATAATGAACGGAATAATTGACCAGAGGGTTTCAAGCCCGATCGAACCGTGAATTTCCGCACCGGTCGCGTATTTTTCTTTTTCACGATACTTAAGGACGAAAAAAATAATTGCCGCCACAATCCCGATGGTGAAAAACGCGCTGATAGCAATCAAGTAAAAATACAGCGCATCCACCTGCCACGCAAAAGTGGAGGCTTGTTCGGGAAATAATGGAACCCACGAATTCTCTTGCATAATCTTTTATAAATTACCGGTCTATTTCAAACCTGCCGCTTTATTTTTGTTATATCGCCAAAACACAATGAACATAACGCCCAAACCAAATATTGTGGCGATTGACAAAAGGCGCAGAATACTTAGAATCGTCAAGCCGTATTTTCCGCTTGCGGGATCGTAGTGAAAGCAGTAAAGAAAAAGCTTTTCGACCGGATTTCCGATTTTACTTTCAGCCGACTCCATCAGGCTAAATTTCAAATCCTTCGGCGCGTAATCAATTCCGTAGAGATAGCGGGAAATTTTGCCTTCGGGCGTCAAAACGATAATTCCTCCGGCATGCGCAAACTGGTCAGTCTGCTCGTCAAACTCGTATTTAAAGCCGACGGCGTTTGTCACTTTATCAATTTCACTCTGCGTTCCGGTCAAAAAATGCCAGCCTTCGTCTGTTCCGCCGCCGCGCTCGTATCGCGCCATATAACTGTCTTTTTTATTTTTGGCAAGATTCGCCTTATCGTTTTCACGCGCGTCAAAACTGATTGCGATAACATCAAAATCTTTTCCCGTATCAAACGAAATCCCTTTTAGAGAACCGGTCAAACCGTTTAAAACTTCGTTGCAGAGCATCGGGCATTCATAATAAACAAGTGCCAGCACAATCGGTTTTCCCTTATTAAAATAATCGCTGAGATTAACCGTATTGCCGTTTTCGTCCTTAAACTGCGCGTCGAGCGGCAGCTGTGAATCTAGTTTTTGTTCGATACCGACTTTTTGCAAACCCTTTGGCAAACCGCTGCTCACACCCGTCTGCGTTGGATCATAAGTTTTCGGCGCGTAGAGCGGCGAATTGTAATGCTCCGTTTTCTGTGAAAAACTGTTTGTTGATGCCAATAAAATTATTAAACTTAACAAAAGCGTCAGTTTCAAAACTGCTGAAATTGCTGAACTTTTAATCATAAAATCCTTGTCATACTTCGATGAAGTTTCGAGCGTTTAATGTGTCTTCCCTCTGTCGAGATTTAATCTTTTTCCTTTATCTTCTGACAACCGAAGCGGTTCTTCCCGCGCTCGCATCCGAAACTATAGAGCGTGATTCACCTAATATTTTTTGCGCTTCTTCGCTGTTATTTGCTTTAACGTTTGACTGCAAAAATTTCTCTTTTGCTTCTTCCATCGGCAAAGTAACCACTGTTCCGGTTTTGGAATCTTTTTGACCTTCATTCCAAAGTTCTGTCCATTGTCTTTCAAGCTCGCGGTATTCTGACTGCGGCGCCGTTAGTTCAAGATTAACTCGACCCCGCTCACTTTCAACTCCATAACCGGGCGCCGACTGCAGACGCGGTTCGGGCGGAAGATTTTCCCGCGCGCTCATCTGCATCGGTCGTTTGTTTTGTATATCGGCTTCCATCGCGTCATCTTCCATAACATTTTGCAAAAACCACATCAGCCCGAAAGTCACTACAATCAACAGAAACAAACCAACCGAGAAATAAATAACACCACGTAGTCCGATGATGTTTGTTTCGTATGGTTTATCGAAATCTACAAATGTTTTTTCGTGCTTTGCCATAATATTTAATTTCAGTTTACCAATTTGCGGAGGCGTTTAATCTTTTAACTCGTAATTGATAATTCGTAATCGTTTAATGTTCTATTCCGTGTTTAATCGCATCCGGCAAAAATGGTTCATTGATCGGAACAAGCGGACGTTTCGCCAGTTCGCCGAAAAAGTACCACAGCCAAATTCCGCCGACCGCGATTGGCGCGACAAAATCCATCCAGCTAATATGAAATTCCATTTCCTCGCCGTGATTTCCAATCATCGGACTTGGACCGATCATATAAAACATATCGAGCAGCCTGAGCAGCAAAATGAAAATCGCCAGCATCGCCAGCCATTTCGCGTTGCGTTTTGTGTCGCGGGAAAGCAGAACCAGAAACGGAAAAGCAAAATGAAACACAATCAAAAGCACTCCAATAATGCCCCAGGTTCCCTTCATTCGCGTCAAATAATAAGTTGTTTCTTCCGGAAGATTTCCCGACCAAATAATTAAAAACTGCGAAAAGTTAAAGTATGCCCAAACCATTACCAGCGCGAGCATTAACTTGCCGATATCCTGAAAATGTCTTTTGCCGACAATTCTGTTCATCGGTTCTTTGTCAGCTAAAAGCGCTAAAATCGCCACGGCAAAGCAGAAACAACTCAACCCCCAACCGGCAGTGTAGAGAAATCCCCACATCGTCGAATACCAGTGCGGATCGAGCGTCATCACCCAATCAATAGCCGCAAAAGTCACCACAAAAACATAAAAAACCATCGCTGGACCGGAAAACTTTGATGAATCCTGTGAAAGTTTCAGAGCAACTTGCGGATCATTGGTCTGATCCTGCTGCAAAGACCATTTATTGAGCAGATAAGCCATCACGCCCCACAAAACAAAATACAGACAGGTGCGGAAAATCCACCATTCGACACTCAAATACGGTTGGCGAAGCTGTATAATTTTATCGTCCGCCAGATGCGTCCACTCATAAAGGTGAGTGACGCCGAGCATAATCGGCAGAAACAACACAAAAACTACCGGTAAAGTGCGTGATCCGGCTTCGACAATACGGCGAATAACTACGCCCCACGCGCCGCCGGTCAGATACTGCAAAATCAAAACGCCGAGACTTCCGATACCGATGCCGCCCCAGAAAATAAAGCCTAAAAGCCATGAGCGCAACGCCTGTTCAGTGTTGAAAAAACATCCGACCAGCCAAACGACTGTCGCGATACCGCCGATACCGAGCGCTAGAGTTCGCCAGCGCGTAATATCTTCGGGCGCGTCAAAATTTGTATTGCTAATCATTTACCTTGTCTCTCCTTGATTCCCGGTACGCGGCGAAGCCATTGTTTGCGTCGTTGATTGAGTTGTTGTATTTGCCGCCGATTGTCCGACATCCGCGCCGGTCATCGGTAAAGTCATATTTCCGTTCGGATTCTGACTGATTTGCAGCGTTCGGATGTAGGCGACGATTGCCCAGCGATCTGCCGGCGGAATTTGTGCGGCATAGCCATTCATCTTGCCCCAGCCGTTGGTGATTACATCATAAAAATGTCCAACCGGCGCGTTTCGCAAACGGTCGTCGTGATAAGTCGAAGGTTTCGGATAACCGCGACGCACAACCATTCCGTCGCCGCTGCCGACCGGACCGTGACAAACGATGCAGAAAACTCTGTAACGCTGTTCGCCCCGGTCAATTAATTCTTTTGAAACGGGAACGGGAAATTCTTCGACAGCATCGGGGAAACTCGTCACCACCGTATTACCCAAAGCGTCTGTTGTCGAAGCGGCAGGCGCGGCAGTTCCAGCATTTTCCTTCTTGCCCGTATAAAACGCTTTGTTTTCGCGTAGATTTCCACGTGAAACAGTGCCTTCAGGCAAATCTCTCATAGCTCGTCCGTCACTGAAAAAGTCGCTTTTCTTGAGCGCTTTATAACGCGGCTGATCCTGCATATCGTAGCGACAACCCACGGCAAGTAAGCAGTAAGCGACGAGCAGTAAGCAGTAAAGTGACGCTTTACCAACTTTGGACTTTGGACTTTGGACTCTGGACTTACTCGTCAACATCAAAGACCTCCTGCGCGTTCAAACTCTGCATAAAATTTCTTGTTTCCTGCAAATCAAATTTCGGATCCTGTCGTTCAATCAATAAAAAGAATTTCTCTCTGGTAGCAAGCGCGAAACGCGGCACGTTAAACACCGGATGATACGGTTTTGGCAGCCCGTTTAACAAAATCATTCCAAAAACTGCAGTGAATGCGGCGAATAAAATCGTTAATTCAAACATCGGCGGAATGAATGAGGGCAGACTAAAATACGGGCGACCGCCCACAATAATCGGATAATCAAAAACGTGGACGAACCACTGCAGAGCGAGTCCGGTTAAAAGACCGGTCACACCCCCGGCAAACACCAAAAAAGGCAAAATGCTTCGCTTGATGCCGAGCGCTTCGTCAATTTCGTGAATCGGAAACGGCGAGAAAGCGTCGGTTTTTGTATAGCCTGCGAGGCGCACCTTCCGCGCCGCCTCAACTAACTGCGTCGGCGTATCAAATTCAGCTAAATATCCGTAAATATTGTCGTTCATAACTTTTATCTTATTTTGCAATCAATCCCATTTGATTGTCGACAGCGCAATCAATTACAAATTTATTAAGTCTATTTTTCCTCTGCTCCCTGCGCGTCATTAATCGATTCATTGAAAGCGTTCGGGCGGTCATTTAATTCACCGTGCGCCCCGTGATGTCCGTGATTAACCTGCGCGTCCGGCAGAAGGGTTCTGACTTCAAAAATCGAAATTACCGGTAAAAACCTGACGAATAAGAACAACAATGTAAAGAAAAATCCAATTGTCCCAATAAACATTGACCAATCAAAAACTGTCGGCGAATACATCGCCCACGAAGACGGTAGAAAATCTCTGTGCAGACTGGTGACAATAATCACGAATCGCTCAAGCCACATCCCGATACTGACAATAATCGAAATAAAAAACAGCCAGAACTCGCTTTCCCTAAACCTTTTGAACCAGAGAAGTTGGATTGACAAACCGTTACACAAAATCAAGAGCCAGTAAAACCACCAGTATGGACCGCCCCAGACGCGGTTATAAATCATGAAAACTTCAAATTCGTTTGCGCTATACCATCCGAAAAAGCCTTCCATCGCATAGCCGTAAACGACAATCAAGCCGGTCGCGAGCATCACTTTGCCCATAAAAATAAGATGGGTTTTAGTGATAAAATCTTCCATTCCATACCAGTGTCGCAGCGGAATACACAAAATCAAAACCATCGCGAAACCGGCAAAGATAGCCCCTGCAACAAAATAAGGCGGAAAAATTGTCGCGTGCCAACCCGGAAGCTGTGCTACGGAGAAGTCGAAACTTACGATTGAATGCACTGAAAGAACGAGCGGCGTTGAAATACCGGCAAGCAATAAATACGCGATTTCATACCGATGCCAATGTTTGGCAGAGCCGCGCCAACCCATCGAAAGCAAGCCGTAAACCGTCTTAAAATATTTGTTTTTCGCGCGATCACGCAGAGTTGCGATATCGGGTATCAAACCGACATACCAAAATAGAAGCGAAACCGTCGCGTAAGTCGAAACGGCAAACACGTCCCACATCAAAGGACTGCGAAATTGTGGCCACATTCCCATGGTGTTCGGATACGGGAAAAGCCAATAAGCGAGCCACGGGCGACCAGTGTGGAGAAGCGGAAAAAGTCCCGCGCAGGCAACGGCAAAGAGCGTCATTGCTTCAGCAAAACGGTTGATCGACGTTCGCCATTTCTGGTTCATCAAAAGGAGAATCGCGGAAATCAACGTCCCGGCGTGTCCGATACCGATCCACCAAACAAAGTTGATAATGTCGAATGCCCAACCGACCGGCTGATTGTTTCCCCAAATTCCGATACCGGTAATCACCAAATAAACAACCGTGAAAAGAAGTGACTGAGCCACCATAAAGGCGAGGGCGAAACCGATAAACCAACCGTACGGAGTCCGTTTTTTCAGAGTTCGGTCGCTGATTATGTCCGTGACGGAAGCGAACGAATGGTCGCCTTCAACCATTGGCGGATGTAAATTTTTTTGAATTTTCTTTACTTCTTGCATAGTTTCTTTTCCTAAAACTAATGTTTCGGCTCGCTCGGCTCACCCTGATTCGAATCTTTCGACTCTTCCCGATTACTTTCTATTGTTTTCGGAGCGACATAATCAGGCATTTCCCGGTTTTGATTTTTCAAATTCGCTAAATAAGTAGTTCGCGGCTGCGTATTGAGTTCATTGAGCAGCGCGTAATTTCGATGATCTTTTTTTAATTTTGAAACCTGACTGTTCGGGTCGTTCAAATCACCAAAGACAATGGCGTCAGCGGGACAAACCGATTGGCAAGCTGTCACAATTTCACCGTCTTTGATGTTGCGCTGATCTTTCTCCGCTTCGATCCGAGCGATGGCAATCCGCTGCGTGCAGTAGGTGCATTTTTCCATCACGCCTCGGCTGCGGACTGAAACTTCCGGGTTGCGCATTAATTTGTATTGCGGAGTATCCCAGTCCTGATAAAGGAGGAAATTAAAGCGCCGCACTTTATACGGACAGTTATTTGAACAATAACGCGTTCCGACACAGCGGTTCTAAACCATATCGTTTAACCCTTCGGCGCTGTGAACCGTCGCGTGAACCGGGCAAACCGTTTCGCACGGCGCGAGTTCGCACTGCTGACAGAGCATCGGCTGAAAATGGGGTCCTTTCGGATTGTTTATGTCATCGCCGGTGTAATAAGCATCGATCCGCATCCAGTGCATTTCGCGGCTTCGTTCAACTTGTTCTTTACCAACAACCGGAATATTATTTTCCGATTGACACGCAACGACGCAGGCGTTACATCCGACGCATGAATTAAGGTCAACCGTCATCCCCCATTTATTGCCCAGATATTCAAATTTCGGATACATCGACAGGTCATATTCTTCATGCTGATGACCCATATCCGGATGCTCCTTGAATTGTTCGACGTCCCAGACGCGCAAAATATCGCGCCCTTCCATATTAAAATGAATTTGAGTCGAAGCGATTGTCGTATTTGCTCCTGTTTTGTCTATTTTTCCTGACCCGGACCACAGCGCGTTTGATTTTCGTATGTCGTAGGCGTTATAACCCGCGCCGGTTCCGACTCGCCCGGCGCGCGTGCGCCCATAGCCGAGATAAATCGTAATCACATCATCGGGCTGACCGGGCTGAACCCACATCGGAACAGATTTTTCAATCTCCATGCCGTCATAATTTAGCTTTACTAAATCCGAAAACATGTTGCCACCCTTTGTATTAACAAATGTAGTTCCCTGCACTCCGCCGGCATATTCGTTATATTCTTTGCCTTGATTAATGCCGAGACGCTGTGCAGTTCTCGGACTGATCAAAGCCACGTTGTCCCAGGTTAT
>JACCRD010000169.1 GCA_013813755.1 Acidobacteriota bacterium
ATCCGTTGTCGTCAAGGAACCGGCGCATTCCGCTGATTAATTTCGCGCGGCGTTCAAAAACTTCCCTGGTCGTCAAACCTTCGTGTTCGATTTGCAGGCTGGACGCAATCAAATCGGCGTAGCGGTAACGTCTTTGTAATTCCGGGTCGGCAATGCCGTGCATTTTGTCGGGCATTGGAACTAACGCTTTCGATAAAAACTGTAGCGCTTCGACGTGAACCGATAACTCACCGGTTTTCGTGACGAACAAATATCCTTCGACACCGATAAAATCGCCGTGGTCGAGCAGATTGAAAAGCTCCCAAGCCGTTCCTTCTTCGTCAAGAATTTTTCCTGTGTCGTTGTTTACCGCTTTTGCATCTTGTTTGCGAACATATATTTGCAGACGTCCAACGCCATCTGATAAATGGACAAACGCCGCTTTTCCCATCACGCGCGGCGGAACGGCAAGACGCCCGGCAACGCGCACGCGCGTTTGATTTAATTCTGAGTTTGCCGCGTCGCGCTGCTCGTCGAGAGGTTTTTCATTCTCGGCTAATTTGGGAACATATTTGTCTTTGACAAGCGCGGCAAACTCTCTGACGCGCGTAATCGTATCTTCTTCGCCCGTGATTTTTGAGCGTTCAAACTTATTTGGATAAACATTACCGATTAAATCTCGCAGTTTTTCGAGATGTTCGCACCGCGCTTCGGTCTGGTCATTCGGTTCAATTATTTCGTTAAATTCAGCAATATGCATATTCGTTTAATCAAATTTAAAACTCTCTCGCTTTCTCAATCCTTGGCATTCGATTCTTTCGATTAAATAATAGTTATAGATAATAGCATTATCAACAATTTCTCTCATCTTTTCTCTTTATTCAACAATTTGTGCTAATTTTTTAGAATGAGTTTTCCGGCACAAACAAAAACAGAACTTTCCCGTCTCAAAGATGAAATCAAAAGCGGCGCGGAAATTATTTCGCTAAGCGGCTTAACATCAATTTCCTCAAAAGCTTATGTGCTCAGCCAACTTCAGGCGGAAACAGAAAAAACCTTTGCTGTTGTTGCCGATTCAAATAAAGAAATCGAAACCTGGGAATGTGATTTGAATTTCTGGCAAAATTCGGTTCAAGGTTCAAAGTTCGAGGTTCAAAGTTCGAAAGATACTCAAATTTTAACTTTGCCTTCAAGTGAATCGGACGTTTACGCAGGAGTTTCGCCGCACGCCGAAACTTTGGAAAAGCGGGCGCTGGCGCTCTGGAGTTTGGCTTTTGAAAAAACAAATTTTGTCGTAACTTCAGCAAAATCGCTGATTACGCGAACAATTTCCGCTGACGAGATAAAAAATCTTGGCGCAGGTTTAAAGCGCGACGCTGATTTTCCACCTGAAAAGCTGATTGAAAATCTTCTGGCGTGCGGCTATGTGCGCGAAGAGCCTTTGAAAAACATCGGCGAATTCAGCGTGCGCGGCGGGATTGTCGATGTCTGGTCGCCGTCTGCGGAAATGCCCGTGCGAATTGAGTTTTTTGGCGATACGGTAGAATCGATTCGAGACTTTGACCCGGAAACGCAGCTTTCAACCGAACAGTTAAAAGAAACCTCGATTGCTCCGATGCGTGAGTTTTCCGCAACCGCACAAGATTTTAAAGATTGGGCTTTTTTCGCGCGTGAGAAATTTGAGGATGAAAAATTTGCCCGCGCCCTTCTCGACCGAACACAGTTTGCCGTCGAAGGCGAAAGTTTTTCAGGCTGGGAATTTATGTTTCCGCTTATCAGCCCGCGAACTTCGAGCATTTTTGAATATTTGAAAGATTTTGTTTTTGTCATTGACGAACCTGCTTTGATCGAACTTAATCTTTCGAGTTTTTATGAAAATTTAGACCGACACTTTGCCGAAATTACCGAAGCCGGAGAAATCGGTCTGGAACCCGGCGAACTATTTTTAAGCATTGAACAATTGCGCGATAAATTTGAACAGGTTCAGCGAATGGAATTGAGAAGTTTAGGACGAACGGCGGCGCAAACCGATGAAGAATTTCAAATTTTAGAAACGACTGCGGCAACTGATACGTTGCAAATTGGAAAAGCAGCTCAGGACAATGGTTCCAAAAATCTTTTATTTTTGTTTTCAACCGTCGAGAAATCAATTGAAATCGAAATCAGCTCACGTTCCACACGCAAATTTCACGGCAGCATCAAAGACTTTGCGCAGCAACTGAAGCAAAACAATTCTCTCGCCGAAACGCAAAGTTCTACCGATCAAAAACCGACCGCCGATCACCGACCACCGACCACCGTTTTCGTTCTGCAAACGCACGGACTCGCTGATCGGCTCAATGAAATTTTGTCGGAGTATGACATTTCAATTCCTGCAAATTCGCTTCTGATCGGCGATTTGAGCGCGGGTTTTGAAATCCCTGTGTTTGATTTTTCCGTTTATACGGAAGCGGAGATTTTCGGCGAAACGCGGGAAGCGCAGAGTCCAAAGTCCAAAGTCCAAAGTGCAAAGTCCAAGAGCAAAACGTCGGCGTTTATTTCTGATTTCAGAGATTTGAAGGCGGGCGATTTTGTCGTTCATGTCGACCACGGCATCGGGCGTTTTGAAGGTTTGCAAACGCTGGAAACCGGCGGGGTTTCGCGTGAATTTATGCTGGTTATTTATGCCGAAAACGCCAAGCTTTTTGTTCCGGTTGAAAGATTAGACCTTGTTTCACGTTATTCGTCGGGTGAAGCGGCACAGCCAACGCTTGACCGCTTGGGAAGCATCGGCTGGCAGAAAACAAAGGCGAAAGCCAAACGCGCGATGCGTGATATGGCGGATGAACTTCTGCGACTTTACGCCGAAAGAAAGCTCGTCGAAGGTTTTGCATTTTCACAAGATACGCCGTGGCAGATCGAATTTGAAGACGCTTTTCCGTATCAATTGACGGTTGACCAAGCCGCGACAATTGAAGATATGAAAGAAGATATGCAGACTGCTACACCGATGGACAGACTCGTGGTTGGGGATGTCGGTTACGGAAAAACAGAAGTAGCAATGCGCGGCGCGTTTAAGGCGGTAATGGACAACAAACAGGTTGCCATTTTAACGCCAACCACTGTTTTGGCATATCAACATTTTGAATCATTTAAACAGCGATTCGCAGCATTCCCGGCAAGAATCGAGCTTCTTTCACGCTTTCGTTCAAAAAAAGAGCAAAAGGAAGTCGTCGAAAAAGCTGAAAAGGGCGAAGTTGACATTTTAATCGGAACGCACCGGATTTTATCGAACGATGTTAAATTGCCGAAACTCGGCTTAGTAGTCGTTGACGAGGAACAGCGTTTCGGCGTTGGTCATAAAGAAAAACTCAAACATCTCAAAAAGAAAGTCGATGTTCTGACGCTTTCCGCCACGCCGATTCCGCGCACTTTGAATATGTCTCTGCTCGGAATGCGCGATATGTCGGTGATTGAAACTCCACCGCGCGACCGTCTGGCGATTAACACGCAGGTTGTGCAGTTTAGTGAAAACGTCATTAAATCGGCAATCGAACTTGAACTGGCGCGCAACGGTCAAATCTTTTTTATCCATAACCGCGTCGAGACGATTTACACGATCGCCGCGCACATTCAGAAAATTGTGCCGCATGCGCGCATTGTCGTCGCGCACGGGCAGATGAATGAAAAAGAGATGGAACAGGCGATGCTCGATTTTATCGCTTTCAAGTTCGATATTCTGGTGGCGACGACGATTATCGAAAACGGCATCGACATTCCGCGCGCGAACACGATTATCATCAATCGCGCTGACAATTACGGACTTTCACAGCTCTACCAGCTTCGCGGACGAGTCGGACGCTCCAACCGCCGCGCTTATTCGTATCTTTTGATTCCGTCAGAACAGGAATTAACGCCAATTGCCAAACGCCGCCTGAGCGCGATTCGGGAATTTTCCGATCTCGGCGCGGGCTTTCGCATCGCGGCTCTGGATTTAGAGCTGCGCGGCGCGGGCAATATTCTCGGCGGACAGCAATCCGGTCAGCTCGACGCGCTCGGTTTTGACCTTTACACAAAAATGCTCGAACGCACAATTGCCGAGCTCAAAGGCGAAGAAATCGAAGACGAAACGAGCGTTTCCCTCAATCTCGGCGCGGACGTTTCGATTCCGAACGATTACATCATCGAAACTGCCCAGCGTCTGCGAACTTATAAGCGTATTTCGTCTACTGCAAGTGAAGAAGATTTGCGAAAAATTTTCGCTGAACTCCAGGATCGCTACGGTAAATTGCCCGAATCAGTAGAAAATTTATTCGAATATGCTCGCCTCCGCCGAATCGCCGAAAAAATGCACGTTCTGTCTGTTGATAAAATAACTGACGGATTCGCCATTAAACTCGATCAAAACGCTAAAATTTCACCCGACAAATTAACCGAATTTTTGGTAAACAACGAAGGCGCAACTTTTTCTCCAACAGGAGTTTTGAAGTTCAATACGAAAGAAGAAAATTTAATCGAAAAAGCGCGGCAGGTTTTGGAGAAATTACGAAATGAGAATTAAGAATCACAAGTAGATAAAAAACTTTTTGCGAACCTTTGCGCCACTGACTTAAAATCTATAAAAACAGTAACGCAAAGGGCGCAAAGAAAATTTATGCCTTCCGGAATTTTGCTTTCTGAGTGACCTCTAATTTTTAAATTAAGAAAGCCAATCTGAAATCCAAAATTCTCAAGAGTCTTTCTGATTCACGCCTTCATTGCGTATTTCGCTCGAAGCGGGCGAAGCTGGTTTTGGCTTCTCAGCCGGTTTAGTCGACGGTTTAGCTGCCGGTGTTTTTTCTGCTTTGGGAGCAGTGGCAACTGGCGTCGGTTTAGTCTCAGGCACAGCGGTTTTTGCCGCATTCGTCGCTGTATTCGCCGGTAAAGACTGTGCGGTGTTAGAATTCGCCGCAGTTTTTCCGCCTTTCGCGGAATTTGTCGGTAAAGCCGAAGTATTAGCGTTAGTATTTGAGTTTGCCGGAACAGGAATTTGCTGATAAATTACGCCATCCTGCATAAAAATACTGCTTCCATTTGTTGGATCAATCATTTGTCCACCCGGTCCAATGATTTGCGGCGGGGCGCCCGACGGCGGAGCGCCGCCGCGCGCCCACGGATTATAACCGTCGCCGAAACCGTCACCATTGGGCATACTTTGTTGAAGAACCGCGCCCGCCGCTGCAGCATCGCCCATCATCCCGGCGGCTTGCGGCACTGGATACTGCGCCATATTCGCTAAACCCTGTTCGTTCATTCCCGTCGCCGGATTAAGCGGCTGAACAGGTTGACCGTTAGCGTCGCTTATCATCTGCGTGGTTGGCGGATCAGTTTGCTTGACTGAAGTTGCATAAATCATTCCAATCGCCAGAAGTGAAATTCCAGCCAATACTACAAACGCCGTTTTCCATAAATTATTGTTTGTGTTGTCTGTCGCGCTCAAGTTTTGCGAAACATACACCGGCTGTTCAACAAAATTACCGGAAATATTGTTCAAATCACGGATAAATTCATCGGCGCTTTGATAACGCATTTCAGGATTTCCAGCTAAAGCCTTGAGAACAACTGATTCGAGATTAAAAGGTAAATCAGAGCGAAACGCCAAAAGCGGACGCGGCGGGTTTTCCGTTTGTTTTACTGCTAATTCAGCGGCAGTTTCACCTGTAAAAGGAACTTCGCCCGCCAGCATTTCATACAAAATTACGCCGAGGGAATAAACGTCCGAGCGTTCATCAACTTCGCCGTTCAAAGCGTTTTGTTCGGGCGATGAATAATTGAATTTTTGAGCGGAAAAAGAATTTACCGATTCATCAAAGATATTATTTTCCTCGGCGGAGGTTACGCCGATTTCCATTACCTTAACTAGTTCCGGCTCGTTCGTCGCTCGTTTTAACAAAACATTTTCACTGCTGAGGTGTTTGTGAATTATGCCGCTGGCGTGCGCGGCGGAAAGCGCGACCCCAATCTGACTAGCGATTCTTACAGCTCGCCCGACCTGAAATTTTCCTTCGCGGGCAATGGCGTCATCGAGTGTTTCACCCGCCGAATCTTCTAAAACAAGATAGACCGCGCCGTTTTTATCCGCACCGAAATCCGTGACATTTAAAATATTCGGGTGCGATATACGCGAAATTGTTCGCGCTTCGGATGAAAATTGTTTGACGACGTTTTCGTCCGAAGCGAAGGTTGGCGAAAGAATCTTGACAGTGACGGGTTTTTCCATCGAAAGATGAGTTCCGCGATAGATTTTGCCCAAATCCACTTCGCGCATCACTTCTTCAATCTGATATTTGTCGGCTAAAGTCTGCCCGATAAATTTGTCTGACATTTTAATACTCCAAAAGAAAAATCACTTTTCCTGCGTTTATTTTTGTAAATCTTATACGCCTTTAAAAACGATTCGATTCAAAAATCTTGCGGCAAGTTGTAATATAAGCCGTTTAAGTTTTTGATACAAACAAAATGCGGACAAAGCCGAAGCCTCGTCCGCATAATTTTCTTGTTTATGACAAAAATTAGAGTTTCGCAAAAACGATAACAAGCGCGAGAAGCACAAGCGATTCAATCAGAGCCAAACCGATAATCATCATCGTCTGGACGGTTCCCGCCGCGCCCGGATTGCGCGCCGCGCCTTCTACCGCCGCCGCGCCGATTCTGCCCTGTCCCAAACCGCCGAGTCCGGCGGCGATGCCAAAACCGATGCCGGCGGCAATCGCTTTATAAGCCGCGACGGTCGAGTCATTGTCCGCTCCGCCGCCTGCCGCCGCGCCCGTTTGCGCCAGTGCCGGAAGCGCCATCACAAATAATGCGAGGGCAGAAAAGAATGTATATTTTAATTTGTTCATATTTTTATATCTCCTAAATTTTATTTTTATCTTTGTTCAATTTAAGAAGACCGTTTCGTTAAACGTATTTGGCAAAACCGCTCGGTCGGTTATAATTTCGCCTCACTTCCGGTATGCGCTCGATTTCTACTCTCGTTGGAGTCGAGGCTCCTGTCGCGTGCGGGCATATCTGCTATGATTAGCAATTTTGCAAAATGATCTTAATTTTTACAGTCTTCAAAAAACTTTTTTAACTCAAGTTTTACATTCCTTGTTTCAATACTTTGGAATTCTTGAGTTTGAAATCTTAAATTCTTATGCATATTCAACCTGCGGCTTTTCTCCGTGATCTCCGTGCGGATGCGCTTCGTCGTGCGCGTGATCGTGCGGCGCGTGCGAAACTTCACTGATGTAAATTGTTGAAAGCAACGTGAAAACAAGCGTCTGGACGAGTGCGACAAATAACGCCAGCGGCAACAAAATCACCGGTACGAGAAACTGCGTAAAAGGCGGAAATAACCCGGAAATAATCAAGGCAATCTGCTCGTCGGCAAACATATTGGCAAACAGCCGTATGCCGAGCGTCATCGGACGAATCATATTACTAAACAGCTCAATCAAAAAAATAAGAGGCGTGATTAAAATCATCAACAAAAGCGGCAGTCTCGGTCCCGTCAGATGTCCGAGATGCGCGACAATGCCGTTTTCTCTAATGCCGACGTAGTTGTAATAAATAAATGAAGCGATGCCGAGCGCGAAAGTAACACTAACGTGCGCCGTCGGCGACATAAACAGAGGGAAAAGCCCCATCAAGTTGGAAATTAAAATCAAAACCGCGAAAGTGGCGATAACCGGAAGATATTTAAAACCGTGTTCGCCGACCACGCCGGCAACCATATCCTTAATAGCTAAAAATCCGGCTTCGAGCGTCAATTGCCCCGGTGTCGGATCGTCCTGAGAAAGTTTTCCCTTAAAAATCCAGATAACAACTATTGTCAAAAGGCAGGCGATAAAAAACATTACCGTATACCACGGAATAGCTGTTTCCGGTGAATAAACGCCAAAGACAGATTCGGGCGTAGTTTCCACGCCGAGTTTATTAAAAACCCACTGCCACGCTGGATAAGTGTAAGCCAGCTGAAATTTATAGAGCGGCTCACCCAAATGATGATTGACAAATTCGACGATAAGCGGCGTGTGATGACCGCCGCCTTCTGCAAATAAAAACATTCCTAAATTTCCTTCTTAAAAACGGATGAAATTAAACGTATCAAAGCTTCAATAATAATTGCTAAAGCAAAACTTGCCAGTCCCAAAAGAACGCTGACCACCGGCAAAATTTCGTCGGTTAAATAAACAATTGTTAAAATTACGCCAAATGAAACGTAGCGCAAAAAATACCGCGTCGCTAAAAATTTCGGTTTATCGCCCGTTAAAGCTTTATCAAAAATTCTTTTGAGCGACTTCTTTAGCCAGTAATAATTGACTAAAGATAAAATTCCGCCAAGCAGAAAACCTAAACCGAATTTGGGTGAAACAAATATAAAACTCGCTAAACTGCCTAAGACCGCGACGATTCCCATAAGCAACAAAATTCGTTTATGCGAAAGCGGGGCAATGGTTTCCTGTCCGGCGATAGATGGTTTTGAGTTTTCACTCATTTTCACTCAATGCGAAACAATGATTTTACAAAGAAAATGCGAATTTTTCAAAACGCGAAAAGCTGTTTGTGCATTTTTTCTCAAATTAATCTTTATTTTTAAGAATCTGCGAAGTCAATCTGAAAAATTGATAAAAGCCAATTACCGAACCCAAAATTATTCCGCTGACGATTCCCCATGGGGAACTACCTAAAAACGAATCAACGCCCCAACCAATGAACAACATAACTACAATCGCGCCGACGAGCGTAATTCCCGCCGCGTAAGCCAAACCGCTTTTCCGAACGGTTTCGGCTGGAGATTCGGGATGGAAATCACTCTGAAAAATCGTTTCATTTTTAGCTTTAGGTTGATCAGATCGCAGCGAATCATCTTCAGCGATTTTCGGCTCAAACGGTTGAACAGACCAGATTTCCTCGTCTAATTCCGCCGCAAACGACTGCGCTTGAATTTCAGATTCGCTTTCGCCCGATTGATTCTTGTCTTCTTTGAGCAGATTTTTTTTCATATCTTTTCTCTGTCGTTAAAAAAATGCAAGCCTTTTTTCAATCCGGCTGAGGAAATTGCCGTTCACGCGCCGTTTTCAATCATCGCCGTTTATAATGACAGTTTCAGACGCTGATTTCAATTCATATAAAGTGCCGCGCCATCTAATTTTGCGCGAAAAAGCGGCGTGCAGACAATTATAAAAAAAGAGAATTGGCGTTAAAGTCCAGAGCGTTATTTGCGCAAATAATTGGCGATTTAATTCATTGGCGTAATTTTTCAAAATTAATTTCACAGCGTTTAAACGAATCCACGCTTTACAGGCTCCAAGCGCGAAAATCACTGATACAAAGACGAAGGTCAGCCAAAATTTCCAGCCTATGAGAAAAAATAGCAAACCCGCGCCCGTCCAAAAGATCGACGAAAAAAAAATTGAACCGATAAATGAGAGTTTCCACAGATGCGGGGCGTAAACTCGCGTAATTTTCATTTGCCGGGTCGTAAATTCGAGCAGTTCTCCCCAAGTGCAGTCGATAAATGAAGCAGTTAAACATTGCGGCACAAAGTAAATACTTAAATTCGCCTCGCTTACTGTCTTTGTCAGAATATAATCATCTGAAAGCGTGCCGCGCCATTTTTCACGAATGTTTAATCTTTCAAACGTCTCGCGCCTAATCGCCATCGAACCGCCCCAGCAAAAATTATTTTTCAAATTCGCCCCGAGCGCCGAAGCAATTGAAGCGTTCCAGACCGTCTGAAGATGCGAGAAAATCCCGCCCCGTTTGGCAATAAACCAACGATAACCGGTTGTGCATCCGACACTTTCATTTTGCAGAGGCGCGACTAAATTTCGCAGCCAATCCGCACCTGTCCGCGTATCCGAATCGACAAATGCAAAAACTTGGCTTGCCTGATTAGCTTCTAAAACAGCGTGCCGCAGGTTGTGAACTTTTTGGCTTGAATCAGATGCTTTTCCGGAAATGACAAGAGAAGAAGAAAATGGATACTGGACGACGGACAACGGAGATTCAGCAATCTGAAATTTTCCATTTTCCATTTTCCATTTTCCATTTTTCTCATATTCTCTAATTAAACTTTTGATAATCGGAACGGATTCGTCCATTCCGTTATCAACTACAAAAATGATTTCGTAGTTCGGGTAATTCTGCTCAAAAAGCGCGGAAAAATTAATTGATAAATCTTCGTCAACTCCGCGACACGGCGCGATTATTGATACAAACGGTGTAAAATTTGATTTGGGCTTGGCAAGTTCGCGTTTAAAAAAGTTGAGATAATCGATTCCGCCGCGCAGAGATTTCCAGCCGAGAAAAATTAAAATTGCCGCTAAAAAGAAGAAGATAAAAATCATTATTTGTCTTAATTTTTTAGAAGCGCCTTGAGCTGTTCGACGGTTTTGGCGGTTGCGCCGCGATTTTTTTCCATTACGGCAAAAGCGTTTTCGGCTAATTTCTGGCGTGTTTTCGTGTCCTGCAGAAGATCTAAGAATGTTTCGCAGAGTTTGCCTGAAATTTCGTTTTCATCGAGCTGCGGCATTTGAACAAGCGCGTTTTCAACTAAAAACTCTTTCGTCGCGGCTTCAAAATTCATCGTGTAAAACCCTGTGACGATCACTTTCCGCGCCAATGCCGGTTCCAAAAAGCTTTGTCCGCCGTGCGGAATTAGACTTCCGCCGACAAAAACAATTTCCGCCAAATGATAAGCCGCGCGAAGTTCGCCGATGCTGTCGAGAATGATAACTTCCGCCAAAAAATCACGCTCGGAAATTTTTTGCGACCGCCGCGATATTTCAAAACCGGCTTCTTGGGAGAGTTTAGCGACTTCTTCAAATCTTTCGGGATGTCTCGGCGCAATTAGAAGACGCGGCGGATTTTCTTTTAAATTTTGCCTGACATCTCTAAAAGCCTCTAAAATCCATTTTTCTTCCGGCGCGTGAGTACTCGCTGCAATAATTAATGACGTATCTTTTGAAATGGCGAATCGCTGCCCGAGTTCGCGGGTTAAATTGTTTTCGGCTTCTTCAAATTTTTGGTCAAACTTAATATTGCCCGTCACTTTTATTTTTTGAGCGTTAACTCCAAGCTGCACCAAACGCTTCGCGTCCGCATCCGCCTGCATCAAAGCCAAATCAACAAAACTTAAAACGCGCCGGATAAATTTCCCGAAATAAAGATAACGCGCGGCTGATCTTTTCGATAATCTGCCATTGACGAGAGCGATTTTCGCGCCGCTCGTGCCTGCTTCGCGCAAAAAATTAAACCATAGTTCCGTTTCCATCAGCAAAACAACTGAGGGCTTGATAATTTTTAAAACGCGCCGCACTGAAAATTGCCAGTCAAACGGAAAATAAAAAATAAAATCAGCTTCGTTGGCGAAAACTTCGCGGGCGAGTTTTTGTCCTGTTTTGGTGGTGGTCGAAACGACGAGCCGGAACTGCGGAAAATTTTTGGTTATTTCTGAAACGAGCGGACGGGCGGCGTTAGTTTCGCCGACGGAAACGCAGTGAATCCACAAAACGGCTTTTTCATTTTGAATAAATTCCGGTAAAAATCCGAGTCTCTGCCAAAACCCGGCGGCATACTTGCCTTTTCGAACCGTGTCAAAAATAAAACGCGGAAGCAGAACGATGAAGCCGATTGTTAAGAGAAAACTGTAGACGAAAAACATAGTTCAAGGTTCAAAGTTCCAGGTGTAAAGTTTCAAAGCAAGTATAAACTTGCGCATTTAACTTTGAACTTTGAACCTTAAACCTTGAACTGTTTTATTTGACCCTTTCGAGATACTTTGACTCGGTCGGGTTAACGCGAATGCGTTCGCCTTCGACGATAAAGGGCGGAACCGTCACCGTAACGCCGTTTTCGAGTTTTGCCGGTTTATTTGAATTGGAAACCGTCGCGCCTTTGAGAACCGGATCAGTTTCCGTCACCGTCAAATCAAGCGAAGACGGCAGTTCGATACCGATTGGATCGCCGTTATAAAATTCGACTTTAATCCTTAGACCTGCCATCAGCCATTGCGCGGCGTCGCCCAAATCATCTTCGCTGATCGCTACCTGCTCGTAACTTTCAGTGTTCATAAAGTGATGCTCGGAGCCGTCTGAATAAAGATATTCCATATCGTGCTGCTCTAAAGTCGCGCGTTCAACCAATTCGTTTGAACGAAAACGATGGTCGAAAGAGCTTCCCGTAATCAAATTTCTGACGCGAGTTTGCACGACGGCATTTCCCTTGCCAGGCGTAATGTGCCGAAATTCCATTACTTTGCACGGCGCGTTTTCAACAATAATCACCATTCCTTTGCGAACGGCGGTAGCTGTGACATTCATAAAATGTTTTTGATCTCCGTATTATAAAATTTTGTTTGGATTTGCAAAGTTTTAAGTTTAGTTTTTGCCGTGCAACTTTGTCTAGTGGCGAAAAAATTTGGTTGGAAGGAATAATGCGCAAGCATATATTCAACCTTTCAGATCCTCTAAGATTGTTTATTAAACGGCAGCGGTGGCGGCTCTTCGCCTTCTTTCGGCGGTTGACGATTGATTGATTGAAAGATTCGTATTATTTCATCGTGCATTTTTTTGGCGGCTTGATCGCTTGGATTCAGCTTCAAACCCTTCCGGAAATCACCGAGCGCGGCGCGATACTGCGCAGCTTCGGTTAAAGCGAAAGCGCGTGCGAAACGAGCTTTCGCCAAATTGTCTTTCGCCTTTTCATTCTTCTGATTTGCGCCAAACTCTTTTTCAGCTTTTTCAATGCCTGCGGACATTTCCGCGACATCAATCGGTTTTGCCATCGGCGAAGAATCCATTGCCGCGCTGCCGCCGGAATTTGGTTTTGAAGGCGTGGCGGATTGTATACTTTCGGCAGCCTGCGAGTGGCTGGAAACAATCGCCGCGTCATTCGCAGTCTGCGCCGGAGCGTTTACATTGGTGTTTGAAACGGTTTGCGTCTGATTGTTTTGATCACACGCCACCGTAAACAGAGCTAAAAAACTCAAGGTTAAAATTTTTTTCATTTTTATCGTTTTTCAAAATACGGACGCGATTGAAGAATATAAATTTTTCCGTTCATAATTCCCCACTCAATATCCTGTTCTTTTTTATTGCCGAAAACACGCTTGATTGTCGAAGCGGTTTTTACTAATTCCCGGACATTTTTATCGTTTAAGACGCGTGGTTTGACCGTTTGCTCGGTTTCGACCAAATCACCGCTTTCGCCGAATTTTAAAACGTTGTCCTGCTGCGAAAGCGTTAAAATCTGCACCGCGTTTGATTTTGAATTAAAAAGCAATTGTTCGGGAACAAATTTATTGCCCGTCACCGGGTCGTTGTGTCCCCAGACCGCACTGATGTAAATCGCTTTTTCATTTTCCGGATCAAACGGGTCTTTGGTAATCAAAACACCGCCGCTGTCCATATTAATCCCGACCTGAACGAGCGCAGACATATAAACTTCGCACTGATTGATATAATTTCGCACCCTCGCTTCGTAGGCTTCAAAATTCCAGAGCGACGCCCAGACTGTTTTTAAGGCTTCGATAAGTTTTGCTTCAGTCTTAACATTTGGCACGCTTGTATAAAGCCCCGCGCCCGAAAAATTTGGTAAATCTTCAGAATTGGAAGAGCTGCGCACAAAAACGCCCCTTCCGAGAAGTTCGGTTTTCCACTTTTTAACAATCTGCGCTCTCAATGCTTTATCAACTTTGCCTCTTTGTATTTGCCCGCGAAACTCTTCCAACTTTTGCCGTCGGTAACGCGGATTGTGGACAAAATTATTATCCTCGAGAAATTCCTCGATTATTTTATCAAAACCGTTATCCTTCATAAACTTGTCGCCGTAGTAGAACGGTACAGTAAAACCTGCCGGTACAATGACATTCGGAATTTTAGCGTTTATCATTTCGCCCAAATTTGCTGATTTTGAACCGTAAACAAGACTGTCCTTTTTTCGCATTTCGTAAAGTGACGCGATTTTTTTGACGGTTAAATTTGAAGGCGCAATCGTTTCTTCCGTGACCGAACTTGCTATTAAATCTGTTTTATCAGCGCGTCTGATTTTCGGTTCGGTCAGCGTCGCTTCAAACGAAACCCAATAAGTGTCGAGTTCTCTAAAAAGTTTGTCGGCATCTTTGATATAAACATTCGGAATTCCCCAGCCTTTCGCTAAAATATTGATGTGCGAAAGCGGAGTCGAAGGTTTTGCGACGATAATTCCGCGCACCGGCGGCAGACTGATCGGCAGTTCTTTGAGAATTAAAATTTCGTTTTCGCCGATTTCAACCGTGTCGTCGAGTTTGTCGATAATGTGAATGCGCCCGACAGCTTTACCGGTATTGAGCGCGAGATATTCCTGATTCTTGGAAATTTCATCCGCCGAGATGCGTCTGATTCCCAAGTTTTCCGTCGCTTCGTCCTGTCTGGTCGAATTTGGTTTATAAGCGACTTCGTCAAAAAAAGTTTTGTTAATCGTCTCGTAGGCAAGTTTGATCAATTCCGCCGAAGCTAAATCACCTTCCCACAATTCAAAGGTAAATTTTTCGACGGTTTTCTGAAACGCTATTGTTCCGACAATAAAACGACGGTTTTCATTGATATAGATTGGCGTAAAAACATCTTCGCCGCGCGCGACCAGATAATTTGCCAGCAGAAAATCTTTGTGGAAACGATATTTTTGCGAGTTAACGTAGTAAATTTTATTTTTGCTCCGGCGGTCAATCACAAACATCGCGTGCGGCAGAGCGAACGGCGTATCCTGATGATAAACTCGCGCCATCGTATCAAATTCTTCGCGCGTTTTTACCTCGCTCAAGGCGCGTTTTGTCGAATCCGACGTTTTTGACATCGCGCCTTCCGGATCGCGCGTCGGTGAAGGCTTACGCGACATCTGTCCAAAGGCGAACGAATTGACACAAACAATTGTCAATAATATCAAACAAATATAATCGGCATATTTCTTCATAAAACTCATCTTCCTTAACGCTTCTCCTGATTCGTTCATGCAATATTTTACGAAAATAATTTTCTCAAGACTTTTAATTCAGATTTATTTTCCAGACAAATATCCAAATCACGAATAATTCCGTCGCGTAAGTCATAAATCCAGCCGTGAACCGACAAATTTTGCCCGCGTGTCCAAGCGTCGCGCACAATTGTCGTCTGCCCGACATTCAGAACCTGTTCGACGACGTTTAGCTCGCAGAGTTTGTCCAGCTTTTTGTCTTCATCTTCAATCTGCGCCAGAAGCTCATCATAAAGAATCGCGGTGTCTTGAATGTGCCGCAGCCAATTATCAATTAAACCGTTTCGACCGTCTTCGAGCGCGGCTTTCACGCCGCCGCAACCGTAATGACCGCAAACAATTATGTGTTTTACTTTTAAGACCTCGACTGCAAATTGCAGCACCGACAAACAATTCATATCGGTGTGAATGACAAGGTTTGCAATATTGCGATGAACGAAAATCTCGCCCGGCATTAAACCAACAATTGTATTTGCCGAAACGCGGCTGTCTGAACAGCCAATCCACACATATTCAGGATTTTGCTGCCCGGCGAGGTTAGAAAAAAAATCAGGTTTTGTTTCTTCAATCCTCTTTGACCAGTCTTTATTATTTTTAAGAAGATGCTGTAATTTATTCACGTTTATAAAATGAATTTAATTTACTAAAAGGTTTATTTTAGCACGTCGGTAATTGCGTCACACGCGATTCGCACACCATTTTCGGCAATTACTACGCGCTTTGCCTCAACGGCGTTCGCTTTATAACTCAAATTACCGAGCAGCTCAGAAAGTTGGTTCGCCGCGTTTTCCGCCTTATATTTCTCTCTCGAAATCGTTCGCGCCACGCCGATTCTCGCGCATCGCGCCGCGTTGTCGGGCTGATCGTGCGCGTATGGCATAATCAGGTGCGGAACTCCGGCGCGTAAAACCTGCGCCGTCGTGCCGACTCCGCCCTGGTGAACCACGCATGCCGCTCGCGGGAAAATTTGCGAATACGGCGCGTAATCGAAAGCCGCAATGTCCGAAATGTCAGCTTGC
>JACCRD010000256.1 GCA_013813755.1 Acidobacteriota bacterium
TCTAAAGTTCAAAGTCCAAAATCCAAAGTCCAAATGAACGACACGGAAGATTTGTCGGTTGTTGAAGGCAAAGTTTTGGAAACTTCCGAGATTGAAAAAAATGAAGCTGAACAAAACAACGAATTATCAAAAAAGAGTAAAGAACATTTTCATCATTCGCAGACTGCAATTCGCAATTATTTGTTTTTACCCTTTATTTTCCTGACTGTCGCGCTGCTTGGCGGGTTGCGTCTGAGCGTGGACGCGAGCGCGTTTTTGTTTATCAAGCCGCCGCTAATTTGTCTGATTTTCGCCGCTATTCTTTTAATTCTTTTTTTTCGCGCCAATCTTATAAAATTAGACGGCTGGTTTTCCGAGAGCTTTTCGACCTTGACGAATCTGGCAAACGCAGGCATTTTGTTCACGCTCTTTGCCGCTTCCGCGCAAATTTTCAACTCACTTTTGCCGGAAAGTGGTCTGCCGTTCTGGACGTTCGCTTTTTGTTTTTTCTGGACACTCTGGAACAATTTGTTTGCCGATTTTGATGTTAAAAAACTTCTTCAGAGTTTAGGCGGTTTGTTTGGTTTGGCATTTGTCGTGAAGTATCTGATTTTAGCGAATCTGACCGCGCCGACCAGCGAAAGTTGGATTCAGGGAATTTTACAAAATCCTTCAAAAGAAATATTTACGTGGGTTTTAGATTTGCCAAGATATTCACACGGCACCGGCTACATTCAATTTTTTACGATTGCTTTCTATCTGGTCGGAGTGTTTTTGGTGAAACCGGAGATGACCCCTGATAAACGCTAACAAAACCAAAAAACGCTCTAAAAATCTGCTTTCTCAGAGTTATGTTCCCCGGCGGCTAAATTAATTTCAAACGGGGCATCTTCGTGCAAGACTTCTTCTGAAATTATTTTGTACAGATTAACTGCGTCCTGGCGTGAAACTTGTTTTTTATCAGGAACTTGCGTGACTGAAACTTTTGTCAGGCGATTGCCTTTTTTAATCTCAATTTTGTCGCCCGCTTTTATTTCACGCGAGGATTTCGCCGCGGAATTATTTACGCTGACCATTCCGGCATCACAAAACTTCTGCGCTAATGTTCGCCGCGCAATCAAACGTGTGGCTTTGAGAAATAAATCGAGACGCATAATTTGAAAGGAAGATATAAAAGTGGAAAATGAAAAAATCGATTTCTTCATTTTCCACTTTTCATCGATAATTTTCAGTTATTTCGTTTTTTTGGCTTCGACCTTTTTTTCTTCGGTGAAAAGATTCGGCTCAACCATCGGACGATATGTTTTATTAATGTTGATATAAGCGTCCGAGCGCAAATTTGTCATATATTTTTTGCGCGCTTCAGGCATTTTTTCGACCGTTAAAGCTTTTCGTACCTCGTTTTCATCAAAAAACGACTCGTTACCGGCGGTTTGTTTCGCGTCTACCCGCAGAATTTCGATGCCTTCGACTATTTCAATCGGCTCGCTGATGCCGTTTACTTTGACGTTTTGGAGAGGTTTGGCAAATCTTTCATCTAATTCTTTAATGTTGAAAGTGCCGACTTTTCCTTTTGTTTCCTTTGCGTCCTGACGGTCTGAATTCTCGACCGCAAGTTTGGCGAAATCCGCTCCGGCACGGGCTTGCGCAACCAATTGTTTGGCTTTTTCCTTCACTGCTTCGGGTTCGCGTCCGGCGAAACCCAAAAAGATTTCGCTGATCGAAATAGTTTCAGGCTTGGTAAATTTTGCTTTGTTGGCTTCGAAATAAGTTTTTACTTCTTTGGGTGTCCAGCCAAAGTAAACTTTTGAATCAACTTCGCGCTGCAAAACCAGGTCTCGCGTTATTTGTTTCCGCCACATTTCACGGATTGAATTAGAATCCACGCCGCCTTTTTCCATTTCCTGATAAAGCGCGTCCAGAGATTTCAGATTCTGTTGCTTCATAATATCCAGAAAACGCTGATTGATCTGCGCTTCGACATCCGTTTCCACGCCCATCTCTTTGCCTTTCTGAATCAGCAGTTCTTCGTTAATAATATTGGCGATCATTTCGCCTCTTTTCGCTTCAATTTCAGACTGCACCTGCTCGCGCGGTTTTTTGCTTTCCTGCACAAACGAATCGACCGCTTCTTTCATCTCTCGATTGACGCGCGAAAGTGTAATTACGCCGTCATTAACTTGCGCGACCACTTCGTCAACCACCTTTTGTTCTGTTTCCTGCGAAAAAGTAGGAACGATGGATAAAGCTAAAAATGCAATCAAAAAAATTGCGGAGTTGATATTTTTCATTGTTTTACTCCTGAAATAAATTCAAAAAAGATTAATAATAATTGGTAACTGAAAAGTTTGATGCGAGAAGGCGTTTTTAAGTTTCTTTCAGATTTTTATAATTTCAAAAGCGTAAATTTTGGAAGAAACTTGATTAATATTTTCATCATAAGCCTTTTTCGACAAAAAACGCTAACTGAATTTATCTGTCTCAGACAGTTTTTCGGCGCAGTTCGGTTTTCTCTCTCAAAACGGATAATATTAGATTAGAGAATTCAACCGGATTGTCTAAAATTATTTCACCTTTCACCACGTAACAAAGCATTGTAAAATTTAATTTTTTAAGTTTAACGGCATCTTTAGCCGTGGTCAGTAAAAATTTGGCGCTTTTTTTAATGGCTTTTGCTTCTAGTTTAAAAACGTCAGTTTGCTTATAAAAATAATGGTCGGAAAATGTCTCTTCAGCCGCCAGCGTAAACTCTTCACGACGCATCTGCTCGAAAAAACTGTCTGGATTTCCCAGACCGCAAAAAGCTATGCAGTTTTCGGTTTTTAACTGCGCCTGATCGATCGTTTGCCCGCGCGAATCTGGCATTTGAGCGTGAAAATCGTTTAAGTCAATAACCTGCGAGGTTTTATTTTCAGCGACAAAAATTTTGCAGCTGACGTTTATTTCCAAAATTTGCCGTTTCAAATTCGCAATTAGATTTTCATCGACTAAATTCGCACGGGTTAAAACAATCGCATCGGCGCGTTTGAGATTTACGAGTGGTTCACGCAAAATGCCGGACGGAAGCATTTTACCGTTTCCGAAAGGTTTGGTTGCGTCAATCGTCACAATATTTAAGTCGCGCTTTACTCGAAGATGCTGAAAAGCATCGTCGAGAACAAAAGCCGTTACCGCCAATGTTTCACGCGCCCAACGCCCTGCCGCGGCGCGATTCGGGTCAGCGACCACAATCGCTTTTCCAAGTAGTTGACAGGCAAGTTCAAACGGTTCGTCGCCCGCCTGAAAAGCGTCTGTCAGAACGTTTTCCCCGTCAGAAACCAGAACTCTTTTTCGCGGATTAGTGCGTCCGTAACCGCGAGAAAGAATACAAACCCGTTCGCCGTTTTCAGCTAAAATTTTAGCCGCCAGAGCGACCAGAGGAGTCTTTCCGGTTCCTCCGACAGTAATATTTCCGATGCTGATGACCAAAACTTCAAGCGAGACGGATTTTAAGATTTCTTTTGTATATAGGAAATTTCGCGTGCTTGTGATTACGCCATAAAGCCAGGAAAACATAATAAAAAAATGGAAAGTGGGAAGTGAAAAACTTATTTAGTTGCTCATCTATTGTTTAAACTTCAATCTAGTTAAGAATATAAATTCGGTATTCGAAATTTCACATTTCAATAAAGTTATGTAAAAGCTTTTTGCCCTGCGTCGTTAAAATTGATTCGGGATGGAATTGCACTCCTTCTATTTTATACGTTTTGTGGCGCAAACCCATAATCAATCCGTCGGGCGAAGTAGCGGAAATCTCCAGACATTCGGGCAGCGATTCGCGTTCGACAATTAAAGAATGGTAGCGTCCGGCACTGAAATTTTTCTCCAGGTTCGCAAAGATAGTTTTACCGTCGTGCCGAATTTCAACCGGTTTTCCGTGAACCGGTTCGGGCGCGCGAATGACTTTGCCGCCAAACATCTGTCCGATTGCCTGATGTCCCAGACAAACGCCTAGGATCGGTATTTTACTGGCAAATTGTTTCAGAACTTCAAGCGAAACACCGGCATCATCGGGCGTTCCGGGTCCGGGCGATATTAAAATTTTTTCAGGCTGAAGCGCGTTTTCTATTTCATCAATCGACACTTTATCATTACGGCGCACGACCATTTCCGCGCCAAGTTCTCCCAGATACTGCACGAGATTGTATGTAAATGAATCGTAATTATCGATGACCAGAATCATAATTTCTTTCGTTTGAATTTTATCTCTAACAGTAGTATTTGCCAACACCGCATACGGATTTCGTGAAATCAGATAAAAATGTTTATAATTATCGTTTATCCAAGTTCGTCTCGCCGATTTTTTACGCAAAAGATTTTCGGACTTGGATTTTTAACTTTTAAATTATTTATTCGACTTTTTAGTTATTTATTGAAAGAAAATTTATCTGACTTTATGAGTAAACGTGATTATTACGAAATTTTGAGCGTCGGCAAAAACGCGACGGACGCGGATATCAAAGCCTCTTACCGCAAACTTGCAATCAAGTTTCATCCCGATAAAAATCCGGACGACCCGAACGCCGAAGAAAAATTTAAGGAAGCAGCCGAAGCGTATTCGGTTTTGTCCGATCCGCAGAAACGCGCTGGCTACGACCGCTTCGGACACGCCGGAGTCGGTGCTGGCGCGGGCGGCGCGGGTTTTAATCCGGGGTTTTCCAATATCGAAGACATTTTCGATATGTTCGGTTTCGGCGATATTTTTGGCGCGCAGGGCGACGGCTCCAGGCGCGCAACCGTCCAGCGCGGCGCGGATTTGCGTTATGATTTGGAAATTACGCTCGAAGAAGCCTTTGGCGGAAAAGAAGAAAAACTTCGCATTCCACGGCTTGAAAAATGCGACGTGTGTGACGGCAGAGGTGCTGAGAAAGAAACATCGGTTGAAACTTGCGCAACCTGCAAAGGCAGCGGTCAAACGCGCTATCAACAAGGTTTTTTCAGCGTGATGCGAACTTGTCCGAATTGTTCCGGTAAGGGACAAATCATCAAAAATCCGTGCAAAAACTGCCGCGGCGCGGGGCGTGTTGAAAAAGAAAAAACGCTCGAAGTAAAAATCCCGGCAGGCGTGGAAACTGGCTCGCGTCTCCGCGTCACAGGCGAAGGCGAAGCGGGCGCGCAGGGCGGACAGGCAGGCGATTTATTCGTCGTCATTCACGTTGCCGAACACGAAATGTTTGAGCGGCAGGGGGCGAATCTTTACGTCGCTGCGCCTCTTTCTTTCGCGCAATCCGCGCTCGGCGCGGAAATTGAAGTGAAAACTTTAGATGGCGAAGAAAAATTAAAAGTTCCCGCCGGAACCCAGACTGGAACAGTCTTTCGCCTCAAAAACCAAGGAATGCCGGCAATTGGCGGACGCGGAAAAGGCGATTTATTTGTTGCCGTCACCTTAATTACTCCGAAAACTTTGACCAAAGAACAGCGCAAACTACTCGAACAACTCGCCGAAATTGAAGATATCGATTTTCAGGACGAATCATTTATCGATAAGGTGAAAAATATTTTTGGATAGTTCGAATTGATCTCGCGGGCGCGATAACAGATCAATAGCTTTACGCTCGCTTACAACTAACACGTTGGATTATGCTTGAGCTTTGAAGACATTTTATCTGTTGCAACTTACGGCTTTGCAAAATTGTAAATAGCGATGCTGGTCACTTGTACCGCTTGCCCGGATGAAAGCGTCGTCTTGTATCGCGCTTGCCGGATTGATGTCTCGGCGCCTTTGACTAAAAGCGGATGTCCGCACAGCGCTTTTACGGCAATAACTTTTCCTGTTTCATTCGCCATTACCTTGAAAATGACAGAACCGGAAATGCCGAATTGCCTTGCTTCTGCCAAATATTTTGGCGGAGGCGAACTCAGAGTTTTTCCGCTCATTAAGCCCGCCATTGCCAGGTTTGCCGCAGAATTTTTCGCGGTTTCGTCATAATCAAATTTATTTTCAATTTTGTATAAGCGTTTTTGAATTTCCAATGCTTTGTCTCGGCGATTGACGCCAACTAAAAGGCAAATGTAACGCTCCAGTGCGCTAATGAAATTTGTGTTATTTTCTCCGAACACCTTTCCGTAAACAATTAAATATTTATCATAAATTGTTTCGGCTTCCTGATTCTTTTTCCTTGCTAGTTGAATTTCGGCAAGGTTTCGCAAAGCAACGGCGACTAATAGGTGTTCTGTTTTGAAAACTTTTTCACGCAAAAATAATACGCGTTCGGCAAGTGGCAAAGCTTCATCAAATTTGCCTTTCTCATAAAGTTTGATTACTTGCGTGCTTAATTGTTCAGCTTCTTTTAACTCAGAAGACTGAACGTCAATTTGCGATTTTGGCAACATTTCCGCCGATTTTTCCTGAGCTTTTATATCAAAAGCTGTCAGCAAAAAGAGAATCAAAATCAGAGTGTAAAATCTCACAGTTTTTCTCCAAATTAAGACTTAAATACTTGCAAAAAGCAACCTGTTTCTAAAAATGCAGAAAAACACAAAACCAAATAATTTTACGCAATAAACCGTTTATTAATTTTGCAGTTTTGCTTTAACAGTTTCGCTCAAAAGTTTTCCGTCCGCCGATTTGCCCGCGAGTTTAGCTTGCGCTGCTTTCATCACTGTGCCCATCTCTTTTATTGAACTTGCGCCGGTTTCGCTGATTACATCTTCAATCGCTTTTTCAATTTCTTCTTTCGAAGCCGACTGCGGCAAATAATCTTCAATCACCATGAGTTCCGTCTTTTCCTTTTCGGCAAGTTCCGCGCGTCCGGCTTTTTCGTATTGCTCGATTGAGTCGCGTCGCTGTTTGACGAGCGTTTGCAGAGCTTTGATGATTTCTTCGTCGGTCAAATCAGATCCTTTGTCGATTTGTTTGTTCATCAGATTGGCTTTCACCATTCGCAGAACAGATGTGCGATTAGCGTCTTTCGCCTTCATCGCGGTTGTTAAATCGCTGACAATTTTATCTTTTAAGTTCATCTTTACATTTACCATTTATCATTTATTATAAAACATTCTGTTGCCGGAGAAATGGTAAATCATAAGTGTCTAATGTTCAATGTTCTATGAAACTGCGTTGGCGATTTGGAATCTTGGCGGGACTCGTTCTGCTCGTTTGCGGTACATATCCGCAGCTGAAAATATGGCATCTGCGCGGGGCGGAATGGCAGGGCGCGTATGCTTACAACGACATTGATGAAGTAGCTTACGCTTCATATCTGCGCGCTTTAGTTGACGGCAGAGCTCGACGAAATGATCCATATACGGGACGTGACGACACGGCAGAAAATCCCCAGCCCGAATCGCTCTTCTCGATCCAGTTCGCCGCGCCTTACACAGTTGCGATTCCGGCGCGAATTCTTGGCGCTTCGACTTCGACGGCGATGTGGGTTTCGGGCGGATTCGCCGCGTTTTTAGCGGGTTTGGCATTGTTCTGGCTGATCGGCAAATTAACCGAAAATTCTTTGCTGGCGATGGCGGGCGCGTTAATTGTCGTCTGCGGCGGTGCTTTAGCGGCGGGCGAAGGCGCAATTGGCGAGATTCTCGGCGCTGGCAGCGAGGGTAGTTCGTATCCTTATTTTCCGGGTCTGCGCCGATATGTGCCGGCAATTCCGTTTCCGGTGTTTTTCGTGCTCTGCGGCTGTGTGTGGAGTTTGGTGAGCAGTGAAGATTTGAAGAAACGGATAATTTTTTGCGTCCTCGCTTCGTTCTGTTTCGCCTTTCTCGTTTTTTCGTATTTTTATATTTGGACAACCGCGGCGGCGTGGCTTATCTGCGTTGTTCTCGTATGGCTTGCTGTGCGACCCTTGGATTGGCTAAAAGATTTTAAGGCGTTTGTCGCGCTGGCTTTCGCGTGTCTTGTGCCGCTCTTGTTTTATGCGGTAATGCTTCAAAATCGTTCGCAGACGCTGGACGACGTGCAGCTTCTGGTTCTGACCCGCAAACCGGATTTACTGCGCGTGCCGGAACTAATTAGTTTTGCGGTGATTGCGATGTTAATTTTAGCGATTTCACTCAAAGTAATCGAACTGAAAAACCGCTCGACGCTTTTTGCCTTTTCGTTCGCACTCGTTCCAATTGTTGTTTTTAATCAGCAAATCTTGACAGGACGTTCCCTGCAGCCGATTCATTATCAGGTTTTTATCGGAAATTATGTCGCGGCTTTGGCTTTAGTTGTCACGCTCGGTATTTTACTTCGTGAACTCATTGAAAAAAATCCGAAAATTTCGAAGGTTTTAATAACGTCAGTCATTCTAACCGCCGCCATTTGGGGAATCGTCGAATGTCATTATACGGTGCGCGTCTTAGACGAGGCTAACATCGAACGCGACGAAGCAATGCCGGTGGCGAAGCATCTGGAAGAGCTTTCAAAAACAGACTTTTCGGCATCTGAAAATAATCGCGCGGTTGTTTTGGCTTACAATATGATTCAGGGCGACGATTTGCCGACCGTTGCTCCACAATCTGTTTTATGGGCGCGGCATCAGCACGTTTTTGCCGGACTCACATGGCAGGAAAGCAAAGTGCGTTATTACCAATATCTCTATTACCTTGATTTAGATGAAAAGTGGCTCGCAAATTCGATGAAAAATGGTGATTTTGTTTCGATGATCGCGCTTTTCGGTTGGGGAAGGCATACGAATCGGCTTAGTTCGGAATACAAACCTTTGACTTATTCGGAAATTGATGAAGAAGCCAGACGATTCGGAGAATACCGCAAAAATTTTAGCTCCGCGCAGGCGACCGAACCAAGAATTTCATACGTCGTCGTGCCGAGTAAAGAGCAGCCTGATTTTACAAATCTGGATTTTTGGTATCAACGCGGAGCGGCGGAGATTTACGGGAAATACACGCTTTACAAAGTAACCTTAAAAACTGCCGGCAGTTAAATTTATAAATTTATAACTTCAGATAAAAACAAAAACCGATTCAATTTTTGCTGTTTTTAGAATAAAAAAGACCGCCAAAAAAGCGGTCATATATTATTACTTTAATTATAAAAATAAATTAGGCGGCAAGAAGATCATTGGAAGTTTCCGCAAATACTCTTCTGCCGTTTAGAGCGTCGTCAATAATTTCACGCACTGCTGAAGCGTCAGGATTGACGTCCATTCGGGCGCAAGCCCGCAGATGGCGAATAATTCCTTCAGTGGCGATGTCCATCGTGACACCGCTTAATTTTGCGAAACGACGCGCCTGGATATGATCAATCTGCAGAATTCTGTCCTGCAAAGTTAATTGTTTAGCTGCTGCTGCCATATATTCTCCTTTCATATTTGAAATTAAAAATCCCCCTTGATCCTTCTGAAATTTGTCGCAAAAAGTTTAACTGCATAAAATATTTAATAAAAATATTATGCGACGAAGTTCAGATAAAACTCTCAAAATGTATTAAGAAAAAATATTAACAAAAAATTCATCTCTTGTCACCATTTTTTTTTCAAGTTGTGATTTTTTTCTCAAGCGTCGCTCTGTTCAATAAAAAAGACCGTCTGACTCAAATTGAATCAAACGGTCTTTAGAAATTGATAAGTAGAAACTATTTGCTGCCGACGGCATCTTTCATAGCTTTGCCGAGACGGAATTTAACAGTTGTTTTTGCTGGGATTTTGATGGTGTCGCCGGTTGCCGGATTGCGTCCTTCACGCGCTTTGCGGGTTGCTTTAACCAATTTTCCAAAACCCGGAAGAGTAAATTCTCCGTTCTTTTTAACTTCGCTGGTGGCGAGGGCGGCTAAGGCGCTAAAAAATTCTTTCGCGTCGGTCTTTTTCATTCCGGTCTTATCCGCCAATTGGCTGATAATTTCCGTCTGCGTCATACGTTTTGCTGTTGTTGCTACTGCCATAAATAAAAATTTCCTCCAAAATTATTGTTGTGATGTTATTACTACTCAACTGAACATATTTGCCTGCGAAATTGCAAATTCCAAAATAGCAATGCAAATCAATCAAGAAAATTAAATGGTCGGGGCGGCAAGATTCGAACTTGCGACCTCTCGGTCCCAAACCGAGCGCTCTACCAAGCTGAGCCACGCCCCGAGCTTTTCAGCGTTTCATATAAGAAACATACCCAAGTGCCGAATTCTACTAGCGAAAAGTTCTCTGGTCAAGTTAAAGCGCGTGAAAATAGCGTAAATATTGAATTATTTGTTTAAAAGCCCGCGCTCGATGACTTATTTGCCGCTTTATGTCGTTTGAAAGCTCACCGAATGTTTCGTTAAATTCTTCGGGAATAAAAATTGGATCGTACCCGAAACCGTTGTTTCCGCGAGGCTCCATTGAAATTCTTCCGTCGCAGACGCCTTCGGCAACGAATTTTATCTCGCCTTTTTCATCCGCGATCGCCATCGCGCAAACAAAGCGGGCAAATCTCTCAGCGGGCTGTTTTTCGTTTAGTTCGCGGAGAAGTTTATTGATTTTTTCTCGGTCATTAGCGTTTTCGCCCGCGTATCGGGCAGAGAAAATTCCGGGCGCGCCGTCTAAAGCCGCAACTTCCAGCCCCGAATCGTCCGCCAACGCCCACAAATTAGTTTGTAGAGCGTAACCGTGCGCTTTAAGTGCCGCGTTTTCCCGAAAGCTTTTTCCTGTTTCTGCGACATCCGAAGCATCCGCAAATTCGCGTAAACTCCTTAAACGTACCGGAAAATCCGACAAGAGTTTTTTTAATTCCGCAACTTTTCCTTCGTTATTCGTCGCCACGAGCAACTCTAATTCTTCATTCACCACAAAAATTTGCTTTTAAAAGACACTTATTTGATAAAAATAAAATCAGGCGCAAAAAATAAATTTTGTTAACTGTTAATTGACTACTGTTCAAGCTGTAATTATTACGGCTTTAGCGCCGGTCAGTTCGGAGAAATCCTTTGAAAAAATTGTATCGACCCGACGGATGCGCGAGATTGTTTCGACAATCTCTTGAGTGGAAACAAATCCATTTTCGATATGCTCAATTGCCCATATCGGAATGTGTGATGCCGTCCGCAAAAATTCTTCGACCAGTCTCAAGTATTGAGATTTTGTTTCGGTAAAAGTTCCAAGCTTGCCGTTTTGCACCGTTTCTAGATCGTTCCAAAACTGATTGCCGAGACACAGCCATTCTTCGCTCCACGCATAAAAGGGCGATTTGTGTTTTTGGGCGCGGGCGGGCGGGAGACGCAAAAACATCGAATCAGACGAGTTTTCGGCGATGAACTCAATGGCTGGTTTATTTTGACAAATATTGTTCTGCCCGTTGTTAAATGTTTCGGGCTGGATGCTTCGGAGTCGTCTGTAAACATTTGAAAGAGGTTGGCGCAGCTGGCGCGTTTCCTCTCCGAAAGACAAAACATAATCGCCGACGCCCATCCCGACGCTGAGAGCGATTGCCCGCGCTATTGGCGAAGCAAGTTTTTCGATATTCTGCCGGAGATTATCAAACCACCAGGCATCTGTCTCGGTAAACCAATTTTTCAGACTTTCGTTTTGCAGACGATATTGCGGAATATACGCATCTTCCAGAACACGTTCGAGGTCTTCGTCAGATAATTTTTCGCCATTATTTTGAATCGATCCGACGGCTTTTACCCAGGCGGATTGGGTCGGGTCGTTTGCCAACACGCGTGTGTTCCAGCGTTTGAGATAAGCACCGAGCTGCGGATCGGGCGTAAACGGCAAAATTATGGAAGCAAATTTCAAACGTCGCAGAACATTCAGCTCAAAAGCTAGCCAGCCCTCTGGTATTGTGTCGGATTTTGTTAACATAAATAAAAATGACTTGTAAAAAATTGAAGCGAAACAATCTACCGGCTTGCGAAATTTTATTCGAATGTAGAAGTCGGTTCTTTTTGTTCGGTTTCGGATTGATTTGTTTCAAACTCTGTTTCCGATTTTGCTGAATATTCAAGCGTGAGGAATTCTTTGACAACTTTCGGATCAAATTCGATACCCGCCCATTCGGTCAAATGACGCGCGGCTTCGCTTTCAGAAAACGCCGCTCTGAACGGACGTTTTGAAGTTAAAGCCGCGAAAGAATCGACAACCCGCAAAATTCTTGCCGAGAGCGGGATTTGTTCTCTCCGCAGAGCGTCTGGATAACCGGCTCCGTTCCACCATTCGTGATGCCAGCGCACGAGGAGCTGCGCCGCCCGACTTAAACCGAGTTTTGCCGCTTCCTGTTCGCCGATCACCGGATGACGCTGCAGATCGAGGCGTTCGTTTGCGGTGAGCATTTGGCTGCTTAAAATATATTCACGGTTCATTAAAACTTCGCCGATGTCGTGAACAAGCGCGGCTTGCCGCAAAAATATACGGTCGTGCGCGGCTAAATTAAACTTTTGCGCCAAAGCGTCACCGAGCGCGGCGATTTGCGCAGCGTGCTGATTTGGCGCGTAATTTTCAAATTCATCCATCGCGGCTGATACTCGTAAAATGCGTTCGTCAGACTTCGCTACGGCTTTGGTCGATGGATTTCCCGTCATAAATTTTTTATTTAAGTTTGAAGATTCAAAATTAAAATATTACCGCTTGAATTTTGAATTTTTATTAAACTATTTTTTGGGCTGGCTGTCGAGTATCATATGCGCTTGCTCTGGTTTGGGCAAATATTATGATAAAAGCTTGAGATATGCTTCACGATTTTGAATTAGCGAAGAAAAGAATTCGTCTGTGGCAAAGAATCGGCGAATCATACGAGCACGTTTTGATGAAAGCGCTCGGTTTTGCCCTTTTCGTCGAGGAATTTCCAATGTTGGAAATAGAAACAAAAGTCGGTTTGCGCTATAAACCCGATTTAGTGGCGCGTGGCGAAGAGGCAAACAATTTTATATTCTGGGGTGAAGCCGGCGCCAATTCGATTCGTAAAACAAAATGGCTTTTGAAACACGCCCGCGTCGAGCGACTTGTTTTATTTAAGATCGCCATCAACGAAGCCCAGTTCGTTAAACAATTGCGTGAAGAAATCCCTCTTAAATACAGAACGGGCGGAAAATTAATATTGATAAATTTTAAGGGCGAAATAAAACATTTGACAGCGACAAAACAAATTGAGAAAGTCTCGAAAGATTGGTTTACGAAAACACAAATTTAGATGAATTCAAATAATATTAAAATTCGTGAGTGCGAAAGTTTTAGGGATTTAGATGCTTGCGTCAATCTGCAGCGGGAAGTCTTTGCTTTGCCTGATCTGGAAGTTTCACCGCTCAGGCATCTGATTGTGACAAAAAACGCGGGCGGCTTTACGCTCGGCGTATTTATTGAAGAACAACTTGTCGGATTTGTTCTGAGCGTTCCGGGATTTTACGGGCAGGAAAGAATTTTATACTCGCATATGACGGCAGTAAGTAAAGACTTTCAGAATTTGCATATCGGCGCCCAGTTAAAATGGGCGCAGAGGGAGCGAGCATTAGAGATGAGCGTAAAATTCATCAAATGGACGTTTCAGCCCGTGCAGGCGCGCAACGCATTTTTTAATCTTGAACGGCTCGGCGCGGTTATAAAAACTTACGCGCCGAACTTTTACGGCACGGATTACCCAACAATCGGCGAAAAAATCGGACTCGACAGCGACCGTCTGATTGCTGAATGGCATCTCGAAAGCGAAAAAGTGAAAAGCCTTGCAACTGGTAATAATTTTGCTGAAACCGACGAAATTGGCTGTGCAATCGAAATTCCGAATGATTGGAATGCTCTTGTCAAAGAAAATCCGGAAAAAGCAGCCGCCGAACAATCTCGGATAAAAAAAGAATTTCAGGCGGCATTTGCCGAAAATTTAATTTGCAGAAGTTTCCGGCGAAACGATAAAAGTCCCAGGTATTTACTTTATAAAAACTAATTCCGGGCAAATCGGCAGATTTTATAATTTATGAAACCTTTTGAAAACGCCGAAAATAAAATTGAAGTTGAAATTACGCAGCTTCGCGCCGAAATCAATCGGCACAATGAACTTTATTACCAGAAAAACGCGCCGGAAATTGCCGACGCTGAATTCGACGCGCTCCTTACAGACCTAAAAACTCTCGAAACAGAAAATCCCGAATTTATTACGCCCGATTCGCCGACCCAAAGAGTCGGCGGACGCGCTGAAGGTTTTAAGTCTTTTGCCCATCGCGTTCCGCTGATGTCTTTGGATAATTCCTATGATTTGGGCGAACTTCGCGCGTTTGACGAACGCTGCCAAAAATTGGCGGACGGACGTGCGTTTGAATACGTCGCGGAACTGAAAATCGACGGGCTTTCGCTCGCGCTGCATTACCAAAACGGATTTCTGGCAGCGGGCGCAACCCGCGGCGACGGCTTTCGGGGCGACGATGTTTTTGGTAACGTCAAAACAATTCGTACCATTCCGCTTAAGCTAAAAGGCGAGTTTCCCGCGAATGTCGAAGTGCGCGGCGAGGCGTTTCTGGCGCGTTCAGTATTTAAAAAAATTAACGCCGAACTCGAAATGCAGGGCGAAAAACTTTTTGCTAATCCGCGCAATGCCGCTTCGGGGACTCTGCGCCAGCTTGATTCGACAATCGTCGCCGCCCGCCGTCTGGATTTATTTCCATACGATGTTTTAGAAGGTAGTCAAAAAATGTTTACGACGCACTGGGAAAGTTTCGAGTTTTTGGAAAAAGCGGGTTTCAACGTCAATCCAAATCGCGCTCTGTGCCAAAATATCGAAGAAGTTATCAACTTTTGCAGCAAAATCGAGTCACAACGCGATGTGCTCGATTACGATATTGACGGCGTGGTCGTCAAAGTAAATCAGGCGCAGCTCCAGCAGGAATTCGGCGCGACGACAAAAGCGCCGCGCTGGGCAATCGCCTACAAATATCCGGCGCTTCAGGCAACAACAAAATTGTATGCGATCAATGTGCAGGTTGGACGCACGGGCGCGCTCACGCCGGTTGCCTATCTCGAACCGACTCTGCTTGCCGGAACTGTTGTTTCACGTGCCTCTCTGCATAACGAAGACGAAATAAAACGACTCGGTATTAAAATCGGAGATTATGTTTTAATCGAAAAATCAGGCGAAATTATTCCGCAGATTTTGCAGGTTATTGCGTCGAGGCGCGACGGTAGCGAAATTGAATTTGTATTTCCGAAATTTTGTCCGGTCTGCGGTTTTCAAGCCGTCCGTCCCGCGGGCGAAGTGGTAACTCGCTGCGCGAATGTGGATTGTCCCGCCAAATTAAAGGCGCGCGTTTTGTATTTCGCGTCGCGTAAGGCAATGGACATCGAAGGTTTAGGCGAGATTGTCGTTGAAAAGTTAGTTGATTTAGGACTCGTCAAAAGCGTCGCTGATTTATACGATTTAACGCTCGAACAAATTGCCAAACTCGAACGAATGGCGGAAAAATCGGCGACCAATTTGATTAACCAAATCGAAGCGAGCAAAACTCGCGGACTTCAAAGATTACTTTATGGCTTGGACATTCGACACGTCGGCGAACGCTACGCTAAAATTCTTGCAAAATCTTTTCGCGCCATTGAAAATTTGCAAAAAGCGAGCGTCGAAGAACTCGACGTTATTCACGAAATCGGGCAGACGGTCGCCGTCAGCGTTTTTAATTGGATGAGCAATCCGCAAAATCAGGAATTAATTAAAAGATTAAAAGCCGCGGGCGTGAAAACTGAAATTGAAGGGGAATCTTCAGTCAGCTTAAACGAAAATTTCACCGGCAAGACGTTTGTTTTAACGGGTAAACTCGAAAATTTTACGCGCGATGAAGCGGCGCAAATAATCGAAGAAGGCGGCGGTCGAATTTCAAATTCAGTCAGTAAAAAAACGGATTTTCTTGTTGCCGGCGCGGATGCCGGTTCAAAACTTGATAAAGCGAATTCCCTGAATGTAAAAGTCATCGACGAAGAAATTTTTACGCAAATGGCACAAAATATTTGATTTTGACGGTGCAAATAAATAGTGCAAATAAATTTGTCCGCCAATCGTTTATTTTTTCGCTTCCGTCTTTGAGCATTTGAATTTGCGCTCTAATCTGATAAAATCGCGCTTTGTCCCAACTGATGACAAAATAAGGCAAAAAACAACTAACCTTCAATAAAGTAGGAAATAAAAGATGTTAAAGTTTTTCAGTCGTATGGAAAGAACGCGCAATTTCGTTCTTTTACTTTTCGCCGTTATTATGGTGATCAGTCTTATCGTTTTTTACGCGCCCTCACCGGTTGATGTCCAGGGAAGTTTAATCCGTGACGAATCCGCTGTCGCAAAAGTCGGCAGTGAGCAGATTACCGTCGGCGAGCTAGCGATGCAGAAGGAAAACATCAGCCGGATGGGGCGCGATCTGCCCGTCAAATATTTGGTTGACGGAATGATTCGTGAACGCCTTGTCCGCAATGAAGCCAATCGGCTCGGTCTGGTATCTTCAGACTCGGAAGTTGCCAGTTATATTCGCCAGCAAAACAAGTCAGTTGACGGTAAGCCGTTTAATCAAAAGATTTATGAGCAAAACGTGACCGAGCAATTCGGAAGCGTCAAGGCTTTTGAGCAATCCGTCCGCGACCAATTGAGCGGAAAAAAACTGGAAGCCTTTTTGACCTCCGGCGTAAATGTTTCCGAAGAAGAAGTTCTCAACGACTTTAAACGCAAAAACACCAAATCAGATTTAACTTATATTCCGATTAGCGGCGCTGATTTGGCGCAGACGATCAAGCCAACCGATGAAGAACTGAAAAATTATTTCGAGCAAAACAAACAAAATTATTTTATCAATGCTCCGCAAAAGAAAATTCGCTATATTTTTCTCGATACGACGAAAATTGGCGAAAAACTTTTGATTTCAGATGAAGAATTAAAAGCAGAATACGAGAAAATTCCCGCCGACAAAAAACAAGCCGGTGTACAGGGACAGCAAATCGTTCTAAACATCGCCAACCCTGAATCAGAAGGCGCGGTTTTGGAAAAAGCCAATTCGCTGGTTGCTCAGGCGCGCGCCAAATCGACTGCGGAAGATTTTGGCGAATTCGCCAAAGGGCAATCTGAGGACACGAAGACCGCGGCGAGCGGCGGACAACTGCCCGGTCTGGTGCGCGAAAACGCGAAGAATCCAACCGATCCGTATCAACGCCTTTTGACGATGCAGCCAGGTGATATTACCGAGCCGATTGAATTTCAAGACCGATATTACATTTTGCGGCGCGGCGAAGCGGTGTCAAAAACTTTTGAAGATGCGAAAAAGGAAATTGAAGTTAGCCTGAGAAATCGTCGCGCTTATGCCTTGACCGCTGAATTAGCTCAAAAAGTAACTGATCGTTTGAAGGAAGTAAAAGATGTTCAGCAGGTAGCACAGGAGTTTGCCGCGCAGGCAAATATGAGCGCGTCTGAGATGGTGCGTGAAACCGGATTTGTGAAACCGGGCGACGAGGTGCAAAATGTCGGCGTTTCGCCGCAGTTTGAAGAAGGAATTGCCGGACTCGAAAATCCGAATGATGTCGGCGATAAAATTCCGATTCAGAATGGCTTCGGAATTCCGCTTCTGGTCGAAAAAAGAAATCCGCGCGATGCCGAATTTGACGAAGTAAAAGAGCAGATTGCCGAGACTTTGAAAGTTGAACAGGCGAATGCCCGAGTTGAGGAAATCGCTAAACAAATTTCCGCCGAGTCATCTTCGGCAGACAATCTAAGCGCCGCCGCGCAAAGCAAAGGCTTAAAAGCGCTGGAGGCAAAAAGTTTCGTTCTTGGTTCGCCACTCGGCGAAGGTCCGAATGCCGCTACTTCAAAGGCTTTGGAGGATGCGATCTTCAATTTAAAACCGGGTGAAGTTACCAAATCTCCGGTCAAAATTGGTGAAAATTACTACGTCGTCGGTCTTAACAGACGCGATGAAGTAAACATGGAAGACTTTGCCAAAGGACGCGACGAATTGATCGGGACGATGCAGACTCAGAAACGCGGGCAGGTTTTCTCTGATTTTCTGGCTTCGCTGCGCAGAGAGATGGAAGCAAAAGGCGACATCAAAATTTACCAGGACGCGCTGGCAAAAATCAAAGATGCTTCCGACATCGCAAGTCCGCAAAATCAGGGAATTCCGCCACAACTTCAGCAGCAAATTCAGGAACAAATGCAGCAACAACAGCAGGCTCCGCCGCAGGGAAATTAAAATTTTCAAAATAAAAAAGGCAAACATTTTATTTGCCTTTTTTATTTTGTTCGATGCAATCTGCCATCCGTAAAAAAAATCTTACCACCAGCCTAAAATTTTCCACCAAAATAATCCAACAATCGACCAAATCAAAACGTTTACGATTGATGCAAGCAAGCCGATTGTCCACCAGTTTTTTTGTTTAACATAGCCCGTTCCGAAATAAATCGGCGCGGGCGTTGTGCCGTAATGGGTGAGTCCGGCGTTCAGATTTGAAAAATATGCGAGCAGCAAAACTGTTAATCCGGCGGGCGCGCCGACGCCAATGGTAACTGCCAGAAACGGGACGAACATCGCCAAAACGTGCGCCGTAATCGAGGCGAAAAAGTAGTGCGAGTAAAAATAAACCAGAATGAGAATTGCCAGCGCGAACGTCCAGGTCATTCCCGCAGTCATTCCTGCCATTCGGTCGGCAAAAATTTTCGTGATGCCCGTTTCGCCCAAAAACGTCGCCATATTGACCAGCCCGCCATACCATATAAAAACCGACCACGCATTTTTTTCGCCCATTAAATCTCGCCACTCGATAACTTTAGCGAACAGTAAAACCGCGATGCCGAAAAGGGCGACGATTGCTGTGTCGAATTTGTGAAGATAATCCTTTGTCGCCCACAAAAAAACTACCGCGAGGAGAACGGCGAGCATAATTATTTCGTGTCTGGTGATCGAACCGAGTTTGACGAGTTCGTTACTGGCAAATTTCGGAGCCTCGGGCGTTTCCTTTATTTCGGGCGGAAAAAATTTGTAGATCAAAAAGGGAACAGCAACGAGCGAAATCAAACTCGGCACAATGGCGGCAGCGAACCAACTTGCGTAAGATAATTCAATGCCCGCCGTTTCTTTCGCAAGTTTGGCAATAATTAAGTTTGAGGCTTGTCCGGTCAGAAAGGTGGCGCAAATTATAATATCGCATTGATAAAGCAAATTCATCAAAAACGTGCCGAGTTTTCCAGCTGTCCCGTCGTCAGGGCGCGAATCGTAAGTTTCGCAGACGCCCTGCGCAATCGGCAAAATTACGCCGCCGTTTCGCGCTCCGTTTGACGGAATCATCGAGGCGAGTACGAAATCGGTTGCCACTAAAGCATAACCGAGTCCGATGGTTTTGCGCCCGATGGCGCGAACAAACAGAAGGGCGATGCGTCTGCCCAGTCCGGTTTTGATCATTCCGACCGACAGAAAAAACGCTGCTAAAACCAGCCACACAACCGGCTCGCTGTAACCTTTCAATGCATCTTTCGGTTCTAACGCGCCAAAAAGCACTGTGGCGACAACGCCGAGCAAAACCATCGCGCTGCCCGTCAAAGGCTGGACAATCGAACCGACAATTGTGGCGATAAAAATCGCCAATAGCGTCCAGGATTCACGCCTGATTCCTTCGGGAACCGGAATGAACGCAATTGCTAAAGCAGACGCGGCAACGGCGAGCCAACGCCACCAGGTTTTTGATTGTTCTGTTTTCATCACAGGGAGAAAATTTACAGGAATAGTAGCATAAACTATTGACAGGAAATATTTGTTTTTCGGTTATTTTGGATATTTAGCCGCAACAATCGCCGACTCGGAAATCAGTTCAACTTAGCGCTCATTTAAAAATAAGAAAAGCGGACATTTACAATACGTCCGCTTTTCTTAGCTTTATCTGAATTATATTTATTTCCCGTGAAGCGCGGGGTGTGAGAATATCCACCACGTTAGCGCGCCCCACACTGCCAGATTGATCAGCGAAGCGATTAATCCGGCATTTCTGACTGAAGAACTGCGCCCGGTGTTGCGGTCTTTGCTGCCATACATCAGCACGTAAACCAAAACGCCGGTCACAATCCACGCGAAAAGGCGGATGGCGAGATTGATCGGAATGACTTCACCCGGTAAGGTGTCGGTTTCAGCTAGTTTCATTTGCCCTCTGAAATCGATGAGAAATAAAACCTGAACGATGGTTAAGATAATCGCCAGAATAATCGCCAGCAAAGCGGCAAACGGCGGTTTGTAGTCTGCCGGAATGTTGTCGGCTCGGTCGTTGATGTCGTCAGCCGAATTAAGATGGCTATGCGTGTAGCTGTATGCGAAATAAATTACCAAACCGATTGACATCCAGACGATAAGGCGAATCCAGGTGTCGAGTGGCAGACTGTTCATCAGATAAGCCGCCGAAACAACGGTCGCAATTGGGATGAACGGTGAAAACGGAACTTTGAACGGGCGGTTCAAAGTCGGATTTGACGAGCGCAGAATAATAATTCCCGTTCCGACAATGACAAACGCGAACAAAGTCCCGATTGAGACGAGTTCGCCGAGCAGATGAATCGGCACAAAACCCGCCAGAATAGCGACGATTCCGCCGGTCAGCAT
>JACCRD010000188.1 GCA_013813755.1 Acidobacteriota bacterium
TCGATATTTCAAATGTGCCATTTTGCAAATTGATTAAAACAACATCGCTGCGCGGCTTAATCGGTTCAAAATAAGCAGACGAAAGAAATTGGTTGTAAAGTTCATTTTTGAATTTGTAGTGTTGTGCTTCGAGTGAATGGACGCTTAACCGCTCCGCAACATTGCCGAGAAAGTTTTTGATGGTTGCCCGGTTAAGTTCCTTCCAGTAAGCACCGTTAAAAGCAAAAATGAAATCATCCTTCCGGGCAAGGTCGAAGTTCTGTTTTTTAACTTTACTGAGAAGTTCATTGACGCACATCACCAGTAAGTGTTTTTGCGGGACATCTAATTTATCGGCTGTCTTAAATTCAATTGGTTCCAGTGTCTCAAGAATCGCGTTCAATATTTCCGCGTGCGCTAGAACTTTTGTATTGCTGGACGGTTTAGAAAATATCTCAAATTCAGTCTGAATTGCGGCGGCGTCAATTTTGCCGTTAATTGCCTGAAAGGTCATTTTGCACCTCCGCCGCAGAAATTAGCTTTTCTAGCATTTCACGCCGTTCGCGTTTTTCTTTTTCTTCAAGAGCCGCACCCACTCTGCCGTAAATGGAAACGCACTTGCGGCAACTGTTGAATCTTCCCTGAATTGAATCAGTCGGATCGAGTTTTCCATCACAGCCAGCGCAAACGGCGGAAACGGTAGTTTTCAATGATGGCGCGTTTTCAATTGTCGGCAACTGAAACGGCGCGCGCGGCGGCAGGTGTGAAAGGCGCGACTGTTCAAGTAAGTCTCTAGCGGAGGGAACGCGGTCGCCCGCGCCCTCCTGATTTTGGTTCCTAAGCATTTTGCAAAGTCCTCCTTAAAAATCCGTGGATAGCATTCAGAGTCTTCGCGGTAAAATTTTGCTTGGCATGTTTGCCTTTATCCCGCGCTGCCGTATGGCAACCCCGGCACAAAACGAGACAGCTCGACATTTTCGGCAGAGCAAAATTCTTTTCACAACCGAAACAGCGAAAAAGACGAATAATTTTTGTTGATGGCTTTATTACTACCATTAAATTTGATTGCAATTCTTCGCGCTTTTCGGCATAATTAAAAACGGAAAGCCGCTTTGAATTGTCGTGGGAGTGATTATCCAAGCTATTTCCTGAGAAGCCTTCGCGGACGTGACCCGCGAGGCTTTTCTGTTTGTTCTGGGTTTTCATATTTACCTCATAATTTAGAATTCGCCCTTGAAAAGACGAGGTTATTCGTCGCGCATTTTTCAACGCACGACTACCGTTTTATGGTTTTATTTGGAGTTTGTTGATGCCCAGTCTGGCTGGTTTTCCAAATAGCTTTGTAAATCGGCATCAAGAATTACCACCTTTCTGCCAATCTTTTTTGCTCTCAGGTTCCCATCGCGAATTTCGTTTCTGACAAACGGGATAGAGGCGTCAAACAGTTGCGCAGCCGCCTTAACGGAATGCGCCTTTTTAATTGATTGTTCTAAAGTTCCTAACATATTTAATTCTCCACTGACCAAGAGTTTGATTGCAAAAGATTTTTTCTTCTGATATCTTCATACTACTCTAGAACAGCCAGTAAATAAAGCGCTTTTAATTTTTAGTGGTCAAAGTATTTAGTTAATTTGGGAGATTAAAACCCTTATGCAAAAAAATATTGGTAAGAATAAAAAGAAACAAACAAGTAAACCTGAAAAACCAGTTGTAGCTACTAACAAACCGCCGGATATTCTGTTGGAATTTATAAAACACGCCAACCTCGTACCGTTTGACGCCGATTTTAGTTTTGGCTTGCCAGATAATCCTTTTGGTGAAGGCGTAAGTTTTTTATCTTGGGCAGATGAACACAACTTGAGGCAATACTCTAAACTTTTCCGCCACTTATTGGATGTAGAGAAAAAACCCGGTTTTTGGCAAGTTACTTTTACTGAAATTAAGAAGAATCGAGAGTTTATGAAACTTTTGGTTGAAATCACCGAGAAATTTCAAAAAGAACTTGAACGAGAACGGAAAGAACTTGAACGAGAACGGGAACGTGAAAGAATAATGAGACTCGGTGTGCAAGCTCAGCGAGAACTCGGTATTAAGCATCCTAAAAACTATATTTCCCCCAAAAGGAAGAGGAATTTCAAAATTACTACTGAAAAAACATTTCTTAGTGACATAGCATTTCTCGGTGAAACTAAGATAAAAAAAAATGAGAATCCCGAGCTTGCAAAGCGCCTTGCCAACATTGCATCCGATTTTTTCTCTTTGACTCTGGATGAAAACTATCGAGGCAATTTATCCCTGGGCGTTTTTTCTGATGTTATTGAGGACACGGATTTCAGGAGACTAAAAAAGTGTATTGTTTGTTCTGATATTTTCTGGGCATATCGACTGAACACAAAATTCTGCCAAAAGAAATGCTCAAATCAATATCATCAGAAGGAAATAATAAAAGACCCAAAGAGAAAAGATGTAGTTAATGCCCGTCGTAGTAAAACCAGGTTTGATAAACAGGTCGCGGAAGCACAAAAAATGTTGAGAAATGCAAAAACCAACTTACACAAAGTGGAAGCAAAAAAAAAGTTGCAATCAGCCATCTCAAAGAGAACCGCAGCCGCCCAAAAACTAAATGATCTAAAATTCACACCAGGAGAAAAATAAAAATGGCACTTTTTAGACGTCCGAACAGTAAATATTGGTGGATGAAGTTCACCTTTGACGGATCGCTTACCCAGCAATCAACAAAATGCTCGAACAAGCGTGATGCTTTGCAGGTTGAAGGCGCTTACCGGCACGAACTAGCTTTAGGTCGTATCGGCATCGAGCCAAAACAGAAAGCGCCGACATTTTACACGGCAATTGAAGATTTTCTCCTCTGGTCAAGCATTGAACATGCCAATCAACCTGCAACCTGCAAACGTTATTATTTTTCCTGTCAAAGTTTGAAGAATTATTTCGGAGCGGTGCAAATTGACCGTATCAAAAAGAAAAACGTTGAAGATTTTATCGCTTGGCGAAGCTGTCAGCTTTCCAAAAAGACCAAAAAACTTATCACACGAAAAACAGTTAACTTTGATTTACTCGTTTTGAAGATGATATTCAAGCGCTTGTCTGACGCCAAAATTATTCGTGATAACCCGGCGGGCGGTATCAAAACTCTTTCTGAAACCGAAGGGGAAAATTCATTTCACGTTATTACGCCTGATGAAGAAAAACTTTATTTAATGGCTTGCCCGCAGCCACTTCAGGATGTAGCAATTCTAATGCTTGAAACCGGTATGCGATGCGGTGAGGTTTATCAGCTTCGCAGTCAGGATATTTTTGTCCCGCAGGGGTTTTTGAAAGTGGTCAAAGGTAAAACACGAAGCTCTGTTCGGCGCGTTCATTTGTCGGCGGCGGCACAAACTGTTTTGAGTTCACGAATACAAAAGTTTGACGGCGCAAATCTTTTTCCCCAAAATGACCGGGACGGCGAAAGAGCAACTCGCACGCTCAATCGGATACATCTTGAAACCGTTCGAAAACTCAAAATAAAGTTCCGGCTTTACGATTGTCGCCATACTTTTGCGACGCGGGCATTAGAAAGTGGAGTTGATTTACTCACATTAGCTTCGATACTCGGGCACACTAATTTGAAAATGGTTTCCCGGTATGCTCACCCATCCGAGCAACATAAAGCAGACGCAATTCGCCGGATGGAAAAAGCTAAAGTAGAAAAAAGAGCAAAAGCAGTCTAATATTGTAAAAATCAAACTGAACGACTACATTTTCAGATACAGGCTCACGTAAATTTTAAGTTTTACTACCTGTAAATGTTATGAGTAAATGAATTAGCAGATTACGATAAACTGTATTTTATGAAGGGTAATTTAATTATTGTTAGTTCGCCTTCGGGCGGCGGCAAAGGCACGCTAATTAAGGAAGTTTTGAAAGTTTTGCCGAATATCGGCTACTCGATTTCCTTTACAACCCGCGAGATACGCGGCAGAGAGGAAAACGGCAGAGATTATTTTTTTGTCGGTAAAGCGCAATTTGAAGAATTGATAAAAAAAGGTGAATTTCTGGAATTTGCGGAAGTTCACGGAAATTTTTACGGAACTTCGATGAGTTTTGTTAAAGCAGAAATTGATTCGGGGCGCGACGTTGTTTTGGAAATTGACGTGCAGGGCGCTGACAGCGTTCGAAAAACTTTCCCCGAAGCGGTCAGCATTTTTATTTTGCCGCCGTCGTTTGAAGTTTTGAGGAAGCGTCTGACGGCGCGGGCAACCGAGAAAAAGGCGGATTTAAATTTGCGCCTGATAAATTCTTTCCGCGAAGTCGAACGCTTTGAAGAGTTTGAGTATATTGTTATCAACAATGAAGTTACAAAAGCAATAATTGATTTAAAGACAATCATTCTGGCGGAGAGATTAAAGCGGATTAGACAAAGCGGCTCGATAAAGGCTATTCTAGATAGTTTCAATGCGTCGAGCGTCGAAAAATATATCGCCGGAGATTAAAATTATGGTTGAACAAACCGAAAAACTTGTCGAAGAAATTACCGCAGATCCAAAAGTATCCCCTGAGATTGATTCAAAATACCGCAAAATAATTTTGGCGGCTCAGCGCAGCAAACAATTGCAGCGCGGAGCAAATCCGCGCGTCGAAATGGATCCGCGCAAAAGCAAGGTGACGCGCATCGCAATGCGGGAAATTGAAGAAGGCAAAATAGATTTTGAGTTGATCGCAATGATCGCCGCCAACAAAAGCCAGGCAGATTAAATTTCGAAACTTTCAAAAAAACAGATTAATTTTCAATTAACATTTCTGCTATTTCAATCGCCCTGATCAAAGCGCGAGCTTTATTTAGTGTTTCCTCATATTCGCTTTCGGGAATTGAATCGGCGACAATTCCCGCTCCCGCCTGAATTGAAGCCGTTCCGTTCTGCAAACTGATTGTCCGAATCGCAATGCACGTATCGAGATTTTCAGCGTAATCGATATAACCGATCGCACCGGCATAAATATTGCGTTTTGTCGGCTCTAACTGGTCAATAATCTGCATCGCCCGAACCTTTGGCGCGCCTGAAACCGTTCCTGCCGGAAAACAAGCCGCTAAAGCATCGAAACGGTCAAAGTCGACGCGCAAATTCGCCTTTAAACTCGTTACCAGATGCTGAACGTGCGAATATTTTTCTACCTTCATTAAGGTTTCAACTTCGACCGAACCAAATTCAGCAACGCGACCCAAATCATTGCGTCCCAAATCGACCAGCATCGTGTGTTCAGAAATTTCTTTGGTATCGGCGCGTAATTCTCCGGCTAAAATCAAATCCTCTTCTATGTTTTTGCCGCGAATTCTGGTCCCGGCAATCGGACGATATTCGAGTTTTCTTTCGTGACAGCGAATCAACATTTCCGGGGACGCGCCGATCAGATTTTCTTCTCCGAATTTGATGTAAAACATATACGGAGAAGGATTGGTCATCCGCAGAGCGCGATAGACATTGATTGGTAAAGCTGAAATCTGCCTCTGAAACTTTTGTGAAAGCACAACCTGATAACAATCGCCGGCAAGAATTTTTTCCTTGATTGCCTCAACCGCTCGAAGAAAATCTTCTTTTTTCCAGTTCGATGTAAATTCAGAGGATTTTTCTAAACTTTTTGGTAACTTTTCAAAATTGTTTGTAAGATTTTTTTGCAAAAGCTTTTCAATTTTTTCGGTTTCGGCGACAGCATTTTCAAACAATTGTCGAAGTTTTTCCGGATTGTTTTGCGCTTCATCGGTCATTACCATCGAAACGATTTCAATCTTTTGATTGAGACGGTCAAAAACTAAAATATTGCGGAAAAACATCCAGACAGCATCGTCTTTTTCAAAATCTTGATCAAAATCTAAAGCTTTCTCAAACCATCTCGCCGCGTCATAAGCGATAAAACCGATTGCCCCACCGCACAGCGGCGGAAGGTTTTCCTGGCGAGCGAGTTTATTAGTTTCAAAATGTTCACGTAAAAAATCAAATAATTTTTGATCGGAAACAAATTTTTCTTCGCCAACTTTTTCAACCACGGTTTGCGAATTATGTGAGCGCACCGTCATAAACGGGTTTGCCGCCAGAAACGAATACCGCGCGATTTGCTCGCCGCCTTCGACTGATTCAAAGAGAAAAGATTGTTTCGCATTTTCCGCCACGCGCAGAAACGCTCCGACCGGGGTGTGCAAATCCGCCATAACGCTTCTGACAACGGGAACTACATTACCGGTTTCTGACAGTTTGAGAAATTCCTCGAAAGTCTGCGGGTATAATTTGAGCATAAAAATATAAATTTTAAGGGAAAACTGCAAACTTTGAAAGCAGGCGCGTTCTAAACGTCAATAACGGGAAATTTATATTTACTAATTTCCCGGATCGACTTACTATTAACCCAAACTCAGAGTGGAGCATCATAATGTTTTATAAAAAAATTTTTATACTTTTTATTTTCCTTGCATTTGCCGGACAGATTTCCGCGCAGGTCGCCGCTGGGAGAAATGCTAAAAAGACGGATATTACTCCTGAATTACAGGAAAAGGCGAATGTTTTGTTAAACAGTCTGGCGCGTGAAGCTGAACAATTCACGCTTCCCTCAAATAGAATTACTGCCCGCGTAAACATTGCCGATCTGCTTTGGGAAAAAGACGAAAAACAAGCGCGCATTCTTTTTCAAAATGCAATTATCGATTTATCCGCTTTAATTAATCAAATCCCGCCGGAAATTACCGATTCTTCCGATGAAGTGATTTCTGAACGTTATATTATTTTGAATGACGCGCGAATGCTGCGCAGCGAACTTCTTTTAAACCTTGCGCCGCGCGACCCAAAATTCGCGCTTGAAGCTCTGCAGGAATTGAACCGCAAAGACGCAAACGGCGCGAATTTATTTGAAGACGATAAAACTCTCGAACTCGACCTTGCCGCGCAGATTACTCTGAAAGACCCGAAACAGGCTTATGAAATAGCCAAAAAAAATTTAAATGAAGGAATTACGCCAAATTTATTTTCGACCCTCGAAGATATTTATAAAAAAGATGCGGAACTCGGCACGAAACTGGCGCAGGATATTGTCTCTAAAATAAAAACCTTCGACCCGAACATTAATTTATCTACTGGCTCGCTTGCTAATTCGATGACTAACACAATGTCATCAAATACCATTATGAAAACCGCCGGAATCAGTGGCTTTACTGTTTCTTCCTGGGATATTCAGATGTTTCTGGAAACATTAAAAAAGCTTGAGCGACAAGCGGCGAAAAATAAAAAAACGGCTGTTCTGAGCGAAAATTCCTACAAGGACGTGATTGAGGTTCTCGCCCAGATTCATCTAAAACAGCCGTATCTTTCATCATATGAACTTTCCAAAACAATCACGGAAATCGCTAAATTTTTTCCCGCCAAAGCCCAGGCGCTCCGCAGTAAATTAGGTCAGCAGGAAGCCGCGACGCTTGACACGCTGGTGACGACCGAGAAGTTTCAAGTCGAGACCGAAGGCAAATCCGCAGAAGAAGTAGTACAGATTATCGAGAAAAAAACTGCCGCCGAACGAGATGAGTTATATTGGAAAGCTGCCGAAAAAGCTTTTTCTGAGGGCAGTATTGAAGACGCGAAAAAGTTTCACGGAAAAATGAAATCCAAACGCGAATATGATTACCTGGAAAGGGCGATTGAAAACGCTCTGCCACTGACGCTTGCCGAAAAAGGTGATTTATCCGAGGTTCGGCAGGCAATGGCGAAACTCAAATCGAACGAAGAACGAATTGCGGTTCTCAGCGCACTGGCAATTTCGGTTGCTGGAAGGAATGATAAAAAAACGGCTGCCGCTCTTTTGGAAGAAGTGCGCGCCATTTACTCAGGCAGGATGAAAAATCGTAAAAATCTGACTACCGTTTTGCATCTGACCCAAGCTTACGCCGTCGTGGACGCCGGTCAAAGTTTCGCTTTTCTCGAAAGTAACATTTCTTATTTTAATGAAATTATTAATGCGGCGATTCTTCTTGATGAATTTAATGAATCCGGTTCAACGCAGAATGATGAACTACGAATTGATACGATTCGCAGCCAGGCTTATCAGAACGTTCCGAAAGGAGTAATCCTGATAAAAAATTTAGCGACCGCCGATTTTGACCGAGCGGTAAATTTCGCAGAAAGATTTTCACGCCCTGAAATTCGCTTTTTCGCGCGTTTTCGCATTTTGGAAAGCTTACTCAACCCGGAAGCTGAAGAAGATGAAAAGAAAATCAAAACAACATTTGAAAACGAACAACATGAACATTAATAAAATATTTGCGCAAAAACCAAGACGAACTTTCGGAAAAATACTTTTAGCCTTGATTATGCCGTTTCTGGTAGTTCAAATTAATTTCGCGCAAAATATTAAAATAACGAAAAAAGATGAAATTTCAGTTGAACTCCGCAAAGATGCCGTCAATTTCCTGCGGGAAACCGCCGCGGGCAATCTTTATAACAAAACTTAGATTCGCGCAGCACTAAAAACAGAAGTCGTGCGTAGGTAAGGGCGGACAATTTTTAAGTTCCGCCCTATCTTACGCCCGGGCTTCTGCTACTGGTCGAAATTTGTTTAACTGAAACTTGTTCCGTTCAGCCAGTGTCCGCCGTCAACGACCAGCGTGACACCGCTAATAAAATCCGCCGCGTCCGAACATAAAAAGATCGCCGCGTTTTCAATATCTTTAATGCGTCCGAAACGTCCAAGCGGAACTTTTCTCAGGAGTTTTTCTTTGACCGGTTCAGGCACAAGTCGTTTCATTCCCTCAGTGTCTTCAATCGGTCCGGGCGCAATTCCGTTGACGCGAATTCCGTATTTTCCCCACTCAACCGCCAGATTTCTGGTAATGGCGTCAACGCCGGCTTTGGCTGCCGAAACGTGAATCTGCATCGGTGTCGCGGCATAATGCAAGGTTGCGCTAATATTTATAATTTGCCCTTTTGATTTTTTAAGCTCTTCAAATGCGGCGCGGGCGACATTAAATGTTCCTTTGGTATCAATATCAACGACGGTTCCAAAACCATTCGGTGAAAGTTCACTCGCTTCGCACAAAAAATTCCCTGCCGCGCCGTTGACTAAAATATCAATTTTGCCGAATTGTTCGACCGTTTCACGGACGGCGCTTTCGACCTGCGCGTAATCGCGAACATCGGCGGAAACTGGTAAACATTCGCCGCCACTTTCTTTAATTAATTTCGCCATCGGCTCAAGATTTTCAATTTTCCTGGAAATAATCGCCACTTTCGCGCCGTTTTCCGCCAATGCGCGAGCAACGCCGCCGGTAATTCCAGTGCCGCCGCCCGTAACAAATGCGACTTTATTTTCAAAGATATTTTCGGCAAAAAGGTTTTTATTCATTAAGTATATTGTTTCTCTAAAATTATGATTAATCCGATGAAGCTGCAAAATATTAATCGAGATAAACACGTTTAATAAAACTGCCGTTCAAAAACTCATCCGGTACAATTTGGCTTTGCAAAATTACGCCCTTATATTTGTCTGTCAGGAGCATCACTGCCGCTTCGCAGAGCGGCGCGGCGGTTGTCGTCTGAATCGCCCGCAAGTGGTGACCATTAATCTGCAGAGGTTCGACAAAAAACGATTTTTCGAGCATTCTTCTCGTCCCCCGCGCGTCGAATCCGTCAACCGATGCGTGAACTAAAACAAAATCGTCCTCGACGGCGGGAACTTCCTTTAAAAATTTTTCCAGCAGCTGGTGCGGCAAGTCTTCGTGGTGAGCAATATTTTCGAGAATGTTTTCATCGGTAAATTTTTCAATCACGCTTTCAACCCAGCTATAATGTCCGACGTGGCGCAAAGTTTTATAATCGAGCGCAGAGGCTTTTCCGCGAAAAAAATCGGGCAAGTCCGCCGCTCCGCCCGATGTTAAATCCGCTTCGTAGCTTCTGCCGCCGATAATAATTGTTTCGCGGCTGGAAAGCGCGGGAATTTGTCTGATTTCGTAATCGCGCAGAACACGCGCCGGTTTGACATATTCGGTGGCGACGCCAATCGGCGACCACGTAAAACCATAAAAATGCGGGTGATGCGCGTGCGCCGTCAGAGCGCCAACCTTCATCCCTATTTTTTCAACCGTCTCATTTTCAAATCGCTCGACGAATTTATTATATAGAGACATCGCCAGAACATTGATAAATCCGGGCGCGAGTCCGGTCTGCAAAATAAATCCGGTTTCCGCATCCTTTGCTAAATTTATTATTTCATCAGTTTCAGCCACATATTCAGTCAGATTGGCATAATGCATCCTGAAATCTTTTGCATATCGCGCCATTCGAGGAGCCTCAGAACCGGGCGAGCAGTCAAGCAAAACATCGCAATTTTCAAACGAAGCCTTCAACGCTTCCGACAAAGTTTCTTCCCCCATCAAAATCGTTTCAACGCTGATGGCTTTCTGCGAGTTTCGCTCAACAAATTCTTTGGCTTTTCGCAAATTTTCCTGATCAATATCCCCGAGCGTGAGTTCGATTTCGAATTCTGACCAGGCGCCAAGAAGAAGCGCGACAGCTTCGCCGATTCCGCCCGAACCGACGATAAATATCTTTTTTGTCATTTGATTTATTGTGCTTTGTTTCTGAACGGAGCGGCTTCATTGGAAGTGTCTTGATGAAGTTCTTCGTTTTGCTCGATAGCGGTTAAATTTTTATTGGTCTCCTGATGCAGACTTCCAACCTCGACATTAAATTCGCCTTCGGCGCGAGTTACCGGATCGCCGGTCAAAATTCCGCCAATCGCTTCAATTTCGCCGATAATCATTTGCCCGACAGCAGATAAATTTTCAGTCAAACCGCTCTTTTCATTTTCTTTTGTTTCATCCGTCATAATCTAAAATCTTACAATGAAAAAGCCAGCTTTACGAATGAACAAAACCCGCTTTTCAAGCCTCAACAAAATCCCGCGACAATTTTGCCCCTTTTGCGCGATGTGTGGATCATCACTAAAGTCTTTTAAAGGTCTTCAGTGCCGCAAATTCAGATAGATTTTTATCCTTATAAATTTATCACAAAACATTTAAAATCAATTTCCACTGGAGAACCACCGCTGAAAAATATAAAGAATACTCAACGAAATGGCGATGCCTAAAGAGAAAAACATAAATTTTCGGACTTTGATTTTGTCAAACATATTTTTTACTCAACATTAAAATATTTTGCATCCTGATGATGAATGATAATCGCTGATGTTGATTGTTCGGGATGAAGCTGAAATTCCTCAGAGAGTTCAACATCGATTCTTTCCGGTTCAAGCAATTCAAAAAGTTTCGTTTGATCTTCTAAATTCGGGCAAGCCGGATAGCCGAAACTGTAGCGCGAACCTTGATAACCCTGGTGAAAAAGTTTTGCCAAATCCGCGGCGTCATTGTGCGCGAAATTTAATTCTTCGCGGATTCGTTTGTGCCACATTTCGGCGAGAGCTTCGGCGGCTTCGACGCTCAATCCGTGAAACAAAAGATAATTTGTGTAATCGTCAGCTTTAAAGAGTTCAGCGGCATATTCGCTGGCGCGTCGTCCCATCGTTACCAATTGAAACGGAACAACATCAATTTTACCCGAATCTTTTGAAGCGAAATAATCAGCCAGACACAGACTTTTTCCACCGCGCTGTTCCAGAGGCTGACGCGGAAATGTGAAACGCAGATGTTCCGTGCGTTCGTCTTCCCGATAAATTATCAAATCGTTCCCTTCCGATTGACACGGAAAATAACCGTAAACAAGTTTTGCTTCGAGCAGTTTTTCACGAATTGCCTTTGCCTTAATTTCCGCAAATTTCGGACGAACAATTTCGCGCAAAGTTTGTTCGTATTCTTCTTTCGATTTTTTGCCTTGCTTGTATTGCCATTGTCCTTTAAACAGCGCGGTTTCGTTCACAAAATCAAAAACTTTGTTGAGGTCTTTCAGCTCGACAATTTTCGAGCCGTAAAAAGGCGCGCGCGGAGTGGTTTCCGCCGCTGCTACATTTGATTTTGTTGTGTGCGTTGTGTCGCCGGAAATTCTCGATTTGACACGCGCCGCCTGCTTGCCGAGCTTCGCGTCCTCGCCAACCAAATCTTCCGCGTCTTCAACCGTTTGAATCGAATCATTTAAACCGTTGCCAGCCGCCGCGACTTTCGACTTTGAACTTTGGACTTTTGACTTTTGACTTTCGCCC
>JACCRD010000199.1 GCA_013813755.1 Acidobacteriota bacterium
ATAAAAACCGGCACGACCTGCGGCTTTGAAGCCATTATAATTTTCCCGATTCCGGGCTGCGCTGGAAGAAATTCATATGGGTTTTCCGACAAATTACGCTTGCCTTCCGGATGAAATCCAATGACGTTCGGCTCGCCTTCCGTACACAGCTCAATCAGGCGGCGCAGAGAAAATTTATCAAAATCGCGCTTTTTTATTTCCTTATCTTCGCGGAAAAACGGCGGATACATCGCCCACCAGCCCATCACAAGATTGACCAACCAACCAAGCGGAGACGAATAAAAAAACTTAGCTCTGACGGGGAAAAAAAGTTTAATCGGACGTTTTGTGCGGCGAAAAATAACGCTTGAAACCGTGTATAAATCAAAAAATGAGCGATGATTGGCAATTAAAAGCACAGGCTTTGCAGTCGATGTCTTTTCAAAATTTTCAAGCCCGAAGACGTTCATCAAATTATAAGTCGCCAGATAAATCCAAAGCGAACCGATGTGTCTTTGGCAAAATGTCCAGAAATTTTTCCAAATTCCTTTGTTCATTTTATCGGTTAAGCGAAAACCGATTTTTTCAGTCAAACTCAAAACGGAAATTTCCTGCGCTGTGGGCGCGCGGGTAAGATTTAAATCTTCTTTTTGAAGACTTTGGGGATCTTTAATTCCGGGTAATTTTTCGTCGTGCATTGAACAAATTGAGATAGAAAAAACCTTGTAGAATTTTTCAAAATTTACTTTTCCACCTGATCAAATTCCCTCTCTATTTCTCTCCTGATTTCTTCATCCATCCGGGCGGATTCGAGCGCGAGGGGAAGTTCGGCAGTTCGGACTGAAAGTTTTTTGAGCGCGAGTTGATTATCAATCAGATTTGTCCCGCGCCTCGAAGCCGCTTCGATCATCTGCACACGGGTTTGCGCTTCGGTCAGCATTTCTTCAGCTTCGGTCTTTATTTTTTTGAGTTTTGAAGCATCTGTTTTTAATTCTTCCTGCAGAGAAGTTGAATTTTCCGACTTCAAATATTTCAATTTATTTTGCCGCTTCTGAACCAGCAAAAGTTCGGTTTTTGTCGATTTCAGAATTCGCGTTGCGGTCATCCGCGCGGCGAGCGTGTCTCGAAAAGCGTCAGCAAGCAGCAAATCCTTACTTTCTATTTCTCTGAGAGATTTTCTTTCAGCAGTAGTGAGTTCGTTTTTAAACCATTCAACTTCCTGCGCTTTAATCCCGTCAACCGCGATGCGTTCCTTAATTGTTGCCAACCATTTTGAACGGTAGAACATCATTCCTCCCGCGACAATTAAACCGAAAACAAACCCGATGACCAGCGAAATCACAGTTAAAAAAACTAGAGAGACGGCTGCCGGCGGAGTTGATCCGAAAACAAAAAATAAAATAAAAAAGAAAAGCGCCGGAACGACTGAAAACAATGCGGGCGAAGTCCAGGCACCATATTTTAATAATTTATCTTTGGCTAAATCCCTGCGCGTAACCTCATATCTCGGCTCTAATTCGTTCATATTTATGGCTTTACTCTACAAACTCTGCAAACTTTATTCAAACTTGAGTCATCCAAAAAGTTTAGACTTTCAATAAAAATATAATATCATTAAGAACATCGTTTTTTTTGAAATGCCGGGAATGACTTTATGTTGAAAAAAAATCGCTCAAAACTGCTCTCATTTTTTTTGTTCGCGCTGACTTTTTCAAATTTTGCCTTTGCTCAAAGACAAAATGAAATTACTCAGCCAAAACAAAAAGTGCGGACGGTAACTATCCCGATTTCCATTTTTACTAAAAAAGAGCTACGCGAAAATCAAGCTGATGAATTAGTGCAGGCGGGAAATATAATTGTTAAGGAAAACGGTGACGAGCAAACTATTTTATCAATCAGAAGCGTGACGAACGCGCCGCTCGCGATGGCAGTTTTGATTCAGGACGATCTTTCTTCAAACGCTAATCTGCAATTAAAAGACATCGCCAATTTTATCAGAAGTTTGCCAAGAGGCTCGCGCGTGATGGTTGCATATTTGCGCGGTGGAACTTTTCAAATCAGACAAAAATTCACTGAAGATTTGGAAAAAGCTGCCAAATCTCTGCGCGCCGTGGTCAGCAATTCCGCTGCCGCGCCGAGCAGTCCGTACGAAGGCGTTGACGACGCGCTCAAAAGATTTGACGCTTTGCCCGCCGGAAGACGCGCGATACTGCTAATTTCCGACGGCTTGGACACGTCCCGCGGCGTTGAAGATTCGTCGCCGACGCAGAGCCTTGATTTGGAACAATCGATTATTAAAGCACAGAGAAAAAGCGTGGCGGTTTATTCGATTTATAACGCGGCGACATTGACTGACAACGGAAATTCCAGATTGATTTTGAACGGACAGGGTTCGCTCAATCGAATTTCAGAGGAAACAGGCGGGCGAGCTTTTTTTCAGGGAACGAGTTCCCCGATTTCATTTTCTCGATTTTTTGAGGATTTAGATTTGCTTCTGAATCGACAATTCGCCTTGACATATCTTTCAACTCACCTCGAAAAGGGCTACTACAAAACCAAAGTCAACAGCACTAATCCGGATATTAAAATTGAACATTCGCAAGGTTATTTTTACAGATAAATCAACGAGTAAAATTTCTACTCAAAATCAAACTCGCGCATTACAAACCGCGCACATTCGAACATCTTCCTTGATCAATAGACCAATCCAAAAAAGCGGAAAAAACGTGACCATCAAAACTGCAAAAACGATCCAGCCCGCCGTCGAAACTTTTCTGACGTGTTTTGGATAAAACTGACTTGAGCAGCGCGGGCAGCGATAACCGTAAGCGACTGCCTGCGGCTGTCTTTGATGAATGAGCGGTGGCATTGGAGGAGGCGATGATGCTGCCGTCATAAACGGATTATTTAACGGTTGGACTTGATGTATTTGTTTGGGACTGCGCGTTTTAGCATCCACGACTTGAAATTCATCAGTTTTCCAAACATACGAACGAGGGGGCGAATTTTCAAAATCGTTACTGTTTTCGTTTCGGGCAACCGGTTGGTAAGACGTGAATTTTGTTCCGCAAAAACGGCAAAAATTACTGGTTGGTGAATTTACCTGTCCGCAGTTGGTGCATTGAATCATACGTGCCTCGCAAATTGTTTCTGACTTCTTTTGAAAAAATTCTTCATCTTTAATAACGGCAAAAGTGTAAAAAAGTTTCATCTCAGAATATCACTGGTGAAACCATTTTAATATTTGAAAACTTATTCAAATTTGATTCGTTCCCCGGTTTTCACCGCTTTATAACAAGCCTCAACGAGTTCCACCGATTTATAGCCGTCAAGCGCGGTCACGAGCGGTTCAGTTCCGTTTAATACCGCGTCAATAAACGCTTCATTTTCCTGCGCGTAACCCCAACGTTCTTCCTTCGATAAAAGATGCCACGAAAAATACTCAAAATTCGGGTCGCTTCCGCGGCTGTCGGTCAAGTTTTCCATCTCCTGGGTCATAATCGTGCGATGCTCGCAAAACGCTTCCAGCCGCTCAAATGGAAATATCCAACTGGCGTCTGCCGCCGAACAAAATGTCGCGTGCAAACCACTTTTGAATTTCAAAAGAACGGAAAAGTTATCAATTTCCGGATAAGTCTGACTTGAACCAATGGCTATCAATTCTTCGATTTCCCCGAATTGAAACCGAATCATATCAAACATATGAACGGTCGTTTCATACAAAAATCCGCCCGTCACATCTGTGTCGCCCGTCCATTCAGGATTTTGCAATTCGCCCCGGTTCATTTTTATATGCGCCGAATGAATTTTGTCCTTGCTAATCAGTTCTTTGAGTTTGACGTAAACAGGCGCGAAACGACGATTATGTCCGACTTGAAAAACCTTTGCGTTTTTCGATGCTTCGAGAACGGCTTCAGCTTCCGTCAAATTCGTCGCCATCGGTTTTTCGGAAAACACCGCCTTTCCCGCATTTGCCGCGGCGACAGTCAATTCTGTGTGGCGAACATTCGGCGTGGTGACAACAATTGCATCACAAGATTCGATTACCTGCTCGCCGTTTTCCATACATTTGGCGCCGGTTTGCCGCGAAACGCTTTCCATTCTTTCGGGTCTGACGTCATAAATGGCGTGAACCGTAGTTCGCTCATTTCGCGCATAAAGTTGGGCGTGCGTTCCGCCCATATAACCTGTGCCGATAATGCCGATTTTGATTTTATTCATTCTTTTCTTGTTTTTCTTTTAACTCTCCATATATCAAACGTAGTCGTTCAATTTCCTCTTTTTTTGTTATTTCGACAAATTGAGTTGTATTTTTGCTATCTAAAATAATTCCTGCAGCTTGAAACAATCCACCATTCTGGTATGACTCTATTAACCACATCTCGGCTAGATTTTCATCAATTGCAGCACAGTAATAATAAAAATCTAAGTTAGGATTTACATAAAACTTCCCAATTTCAACTTGAGTATCAAACCCTAATTGGTACTGAGATGTATCTATAATTTGTGTTTTATTATTAATCTCATCCTTTAATTCACAAACATCTCCTAAAAGATAATGGTCTATGCCAATTCCTTTAGTTGTTTTTAGCTTGCTTATAGGTACCAAGCAGTAATCAAAAAGAAAGGATTTTATCTTGTCGCGTGCCAATCCATTCATGTGAACTAATTCGGTACTCTCTGGAAATTCAATCTCAAAAGTTTGTGTTATTTCTGAAGCTGAACTTTTTACTAAATCCTTATACTGCTCTACTAATTTTTCAGGATTGGTATTAATTTCTGGTCCGACAATACCATTACTTCTCATCAAGTTCCTTAATACTTTGGGCTCTTCAGGAATAGCAATAAATGAATTCTTTTCTAAAAGTTTGAATCTAAAGAAATAGAAGATGCAAATGTATGGCAAGAATCTTTTTGCTAAATCATCTGATGATAACTGTGGAACATTCAATAAACTAAATAATGAAATTTTTTCATCAGACGCTACCTTTTTAGCACCACTTTGAAAACCTGAAGTAGAAAACATTACGGCTTTATCTGCTTTTACTCTTCTAGACTTAGTTACGAACGCTTCAACTTCTTTGACTGGAACTGGTATTGAATAGTTCTTACATTCTATGACCGTCAGGTATTCATAAAAAGCCTCATTAAATCTAATTGTTACATCAAATTGTCTTTCATTTATTTCATCATTCCATTTTACAGTTGCTCCTTTTTGTTCGGCTAAATGGAGCGCAGCAATTAATCTTTCAAATTTTTTCCACTTTGGAGTTTCCTCTTCTTTCATTTAATAACCTTTATGAATTGAAGTTACGACCTGCTTATATTTATTAGGTTTCAGATAATTCCAAAACTTTTTCTGTCGCCGCTTTTGCTTTTTTCGCTACCTCAAAAGGACTTTCGTTCCAATATTCGGGGCGAAAAATCTCGATTGAAACCATCCGGTCGTAACCGATTCGGTCAAATCTTTCCTTAATTTCCTTGATCGGCAAAATTCCTTCGCCCGGGTAAAGCCGATGCGCGTCGGTCAAATCTTTTTTCGGCAAATTCTCCGCATCGTTGATGTGAAAAATAAAAAGTTTTTTGGGATCGAGCGTTTCGATCGCTTCAAAACTTGAATTACCGGCATAAAAGTGAAACGTATCAATCACCAAACCAACACTTTTTCGATTAACCTTTTCAACAATCTCCCTGCACAAATCAAGTGTCTGCACTGAACAATCAATTTGTCCGAGAAATTCAAACGCCAAACCGACACCGTGTT
>JACCRD010000202.1 GCA_013813755.1 Acidobacteriota bacterium
CATAAACAACAATCCACCGATCATTAAAAGAATTTGCTGGTGAATTAAACCGTAAGCCAAAAGACACGCGGCAATAAAATTGCGCCCGATGAAACCGACGGTGATGTGGGAAAACTGCCACAATTCTTCGAAAATATCAGACGGCGGAACGACCAGGGGTTTTGTTAATTCGCGCAGACTCTCGCTGGAAATAATCGAACGCGGCTGGCGGATATTAACTGTAAAATCCTGCGCGTTGTAAAAATCTGCCGACAGCAGCGCGTCAACAAAACGCTTTGCTTTCGGCGTGGAAGTTTCAATATCGATTATGTCTTTAGTTTTTTTACCGCCTTCGGCGCGATGGCTTTCGACTTGTGAAATCGACACTTGGCTGATGCCTTCGGAAAAGGCAATTTGCGCGACATCCGCACCTCTGCCTTCAGGCGAGTTAATTCTAATTAGACGCATTGTTTGACACCTTGATAATTTTTATTTGGAAAACGTAAAAATCCTAACAGATTTTTTTGGTTGAAAAAAGTATTCTACTGTCTGAGAATTGATTTATGAAAATCACGAGCGCCGAATTTACCAAAAGCGCATTTAATGAAAGTCACTGGACAAACGACGGTTTGCGAGAAATTTCTTTTCTCGGACGCTCGAATGTCGGAAAATCGAGTCTGCTCAATTCGCTTCTGCAGAGAAAAGGTTTAGCGCGAACTTCCAATACGCCGGGCAGAACGCAGAGTATCAATTTTTTTCTGGTCAATGAAACTTTTTATTTTGTTGATTTGCCCGGCTACGGTTACGCAAAAGTTTCCAAGACGATGCGGGCGGACTGGGGCAAAATGGCGGAGGAATATTTGGCAAAACGCCGCGAACTTGTTTTATCAATCCAACTTATCGACTCTCGCCACCCGCCGACTGAACTTGACCTGAAACTTCACGAGTGGCTTGTTTACAATCAAAAAAATCACATTGTCGTGGCGACTAAAGCCGATAAACTTTCAAATAATAAATTAAATAAAAGTTTGCAGGAGATCGAAAAAATACTGCCCGAAAGCAAAATAATTCTTTATTCCGCCGAAACCGGAAAGGGCAGAGACGAACTCTGGAGAGAAATCCTGGACTCGCTCGAAAAAAATTAAGTTGGCGGTTGATTTATTTAGAAAAACAAAGTAATAATTAAATATCCCGTAAACGCTCAAAGATTATTTGAGAAAACTCAAGGGCTTATTTTCACTTTAACCACGACGGATTACCCATACAATTTTTCTAAGAGTTTATTATTTCGTAATATTGCAAAAAGGCTTCATTCGTGCCTGACATCTGATTTATAAATCTTAGAAATCTGCAAGAAAATCTACATCATAAAATTACCTCAAAAAAATAAAACGGATAAGAAAATGGCAACTAAAACAACAACAAGAACAAGAACCAGCAGGGCAAAAAAACAGGAAGAAAACAGTTTTGATTCTTCAGTTGACGGCGCGGAAAGCGATGGCGCGAGCGCTCCAACGCCCGCAGCGATAAATGCTGACGGCGCGGCGGCTCCGCAACCCGAATTATTTACAGAAGAAAAACAGCAACAAGGCGAGAAAACCGGTAGGGGCGAGAAAGGCGAAAAAGATAATAACGTCGAAAAGACAAATGCCTCCAATAACGGCGAAGTATTAAATTTAGCCGGACTTAAGGATAAGTCCATTTCCGAATTGACGACAATTGCGAAGGAGATGGATGTCGAAGGCGCTTCCGGGATGCGCAAACAGGAACTTATTTTTAAAGTTCTCGCTGCGCAGACCGAAAAAAGCGGTTTGATTTTTTCCGAAGGCGTGCTGGAAACTTTGCCGGACGGTTTTGGATTTCTGCGCGCTCCGGAATACAATTATCTGCCCGGACCGGACGACATTTACGTTTCACCTTCACAAATCCGCAAATTCGATCTGCGCACCGGCGACACAGTTTCCGGTCAGATCCGTCCGCCGAAAGAAGGCGAGCGCTATTTCGCTTTAATCAAAGTCGAGGCAATCAACTTTGAAGCGCCTGAACATTCGCGCGAGAAAATATTTTTTGACAATCTAACGCCGCTTTATCCGGACGAAAAGTTAAAAATGGAAACCGGTTTGCCCGATAATATCTCGGCTCGCGTTATTGACCTGGTCACGCCGATTGGTAAAGGGCAGCGCGCTCTGATTGTCGCGCCGCCGCGCACCGGTAAAACCGTTCTGCTTCAGACAATCGCCAATTCGGTTACGCAAAATCATCCGGAAGTTACACTGATTGTTTTACTGATTGACGAGCGTCCCGAAGAAGTAACCGATATGCAGCGTTCGGTGAAAGGTGAAGTCATTTCTTCGACGTTTGACGAACCGCCGTCGCGCCATGTGCAGGTTGCCGATATGGTGATTGAAAAAGCCAAGCGTCTGGTTGAGCATAAACGTGATGTCGTAATTCTACTCGATTCGATAACGCGTCTGGCGCGCGCCCACAACGCGGTGGTTCCGCCTTCCGGCAAAATTTTGTCGGGCGGTATCGATTCAAACGCGCTCCAACGTCCGAAACGCTTTTTCGGCGCGGCGCGCAACATCGAAGAAGGCGGCAGCTTAACGATTATCGCCACCGCTCTGATTGATACCGGTTCAAGAATGGATGACGTTATTTTTGAGGAATTTAAAGGCACGGGTAACTCGGAAATTCACCTCGACCGCCGTCTTTCAGACAAACGCCTGTTCCCGTCGATAGATTTGCAGCGAAGTGGAACGCGCAAGGAGGAGCTTTTGATAAACAAGGAAGACCTTGCCAGAATTTGGGTGATGCGCCGCGTTTTAAATCCTTTGTCGCCGGTCGAGCAGATGGAAGTTGTGCTTGAGAGATTAAGTAAAACAAAATTAAATTCGGAATTTCTTGCTTCGATGCAAACTTAAATTCTCTGAATAATTCAGAAGTTTTATAAACAATTAAAAGTGAATGAGTAGAAAGCAGTAAGATTCAAAAAACTGCCATTTACTATTCACTTTTTTCCTTTTACAATTCATTTTTTATGCGTGTTGCAATTCTTTCTGCGGAAGCAGTTCCATACTCAAAAACCGGCGGGCTGGGCGACGTCGCCGGCGCTCTGCCGAAGGCTTTGTGCCGGGTCGGTGTCGATGCCGTTTTAATCACGCCCCTTTATTTACAGACCAAAGGTGAATATCTGTCGCATCTGGTGATAGATGATTTATGGCTTAACTGGGGCGGACACGATTTCCGCGCGAAAGTGTTTTACAGTGAAGCTAACGGTTCACCGACATTCTTGATTGACGCGCCCGAATTTTTTCACCGTTCTTCGATTTATGGTTTCCGAGAAGATTACGAGCGCTTTGCTTTTTTTAATCACGCGGCGCTAATTTTGCTGACCCGGATTGGCGCGCCGCCCGACATTGTTCATCTCAACGATTGGCACTGCGGTTTCGCGGCGGTCGAAATCGCTTCAAAAAGAAATCAGGGCGATGATTACTGGCGCCGAACAAAAACGGTTTTCTCGATTCACAATCTCGCGTATCAGGGCGCGTTCGGCACCGAAGAACTCTGGAAGCTCGGTTTCGGCAGTGAATTTGAACGCAGCGCATTTTTGTTCGATGGCGCGGCTTCGGCTCTCAAAGCCGGTCTAGCCGTCTCCGATATGCTTTCAACTGTCTCAAGGCGTTACAGTTATGAAGCTCAAACCGCAGAAAATGGTTATGGCTTAGATTGGCTGCTCAGGCAGCGCAGCGATAAATTTATCGGGATTACAAACGGCGTCGATTATGATGTGTGGA
>JACCRD010000260.1 GCA_013813755.1 Acidobacteriota bacterium
TCGCCCGTTTCGCGCCGATTGGTCACAATTCGAATCTCACCTTCCGCTAATTCATTGAGAAATTCTTTTGCTTTATCATCGAATTCAATTTTGTCGATGCGGAGTTCAGTCGAGCGCAAAGCCCTTGAAATAAACGAGGCGGCGATGATTGAAAAAATAAAAATCGAAGCAATCTTGATGCCGTCCGGACGCTCGATGATATTTGTAATAGTCGTATATACAAAAACCGTCGAGATTGCTGCAAAGGCATAAAACCAACGGCTTTTTTTCCGTCTCGAAGAAATGGTGACGGCAATTGCCGCCGAACTCATCAACACCAAAACACCTGTCGCATAGGCTCCGCCCTGCGCGTCAACGTCAGCTTCAAAAATGATTGTCACGATAAAACAAATTGTTGTAAAAACAACGACCAGAGGACGTGTGGCGCGCGCCCAGTCCGGCGCCATACCGTAACGCGGCAAATAGCGCGGGACAATATTCAAAAGTCCAGCCATTGCCGAGGCTCCGGCAAACCACAAAATTAGAATAGTGCTTAAATCGTAAATTGTGCCAAATAAATCGCCCAGATATTGATGTGAAAGATATGCCAGAGCGCGTCCGTTTGCTTTACCGGCAGGTTTGACAACGCCGCCGGCGATTTCTTCCGGACTGCAGACGCAAAATTGCGGAACAGCGTGACCTTCATCAACCGAACCGCAGGTAATGCGCGGACAAAATTCTTTTTCAGGAATTATTACGCTGGTAATAAAACTGCTGGAGATAAGCATAAAGCTCATAATTAAAGCCGCCGTAAATAATAATTTTCTGGTATTGGCAATTCGGTTCGGGCTTTTGACCAGAGGCATTACCGCCACGCCTGTTTCAAATCCTGATAAACCGAGCGCAAGTTTCGGGAAAACCAGCAACGAGAGACCAATAATCAGCAGTAAACTGCGCGGCTCCAACTCTCCGCTCGAATTTGTAAAATTAAAAAGAGCAGTCTGCCAATTATTTAAGAGTTGCGGATGCGTTGTGATTTCATAAACCCCAACGCCGATAACAACCAAATTCAATAACAAATAGACGGTTACTAAAACTACTGCGATTCCGATGGCTTCCTTAAAACCCTTGAGGAAAACCGCGCCCAGCAGACTGATCAGCGCGAGCGTAACAATAACGGGATGTTCCAAAAACGGGAGATGTTCAATGACAAACGGATTTTCGACAATATGCGCCGTCGCGTCCGCCGCCGAAAGCGTGATGGTGATAATAAAATCAGTGGCGACAAAACCGAGCAGCGCAAGAACAAAAAGTTTACTTTTCCAACGCGAAAACAAAGCCTCAAGCATCGCGATCGAGCCTTCGCCCTTTGGACTTTCCGCCGCTACACGATTATAGATAGGAAGTGCGCCGAATAAGGTTAGCAAAACTAAAATCAAAGTTGCCAGCGGAGATAAAACACCTGCCGCCACAAATGCGATCCCAGGCTGATATCCGAGCGTTGAAAAATAATCAACTCCCGTTAAACACATTACTTTCCACCAGGGATGTTGTTGATGATGTTTATGACCGTTTTCTTTTTCGTGCGGTCCTTCAGTTTCGTTAACGCCGTCATATAACCAATGTTTCAGGCGGCTTTCTTCTTTATTCGGCATTTATTAAAAATCAAAAATAAAAGACCATAAACGCAAGTCATTACGTCTATGGTCTCGATATTGTATCAAAAGCCAGTAACTTGTTCTTCCAAACGCCTGCGAGGTTAGCTGACGGGCGAGAACAAAGGAAGTGTTCTTCATTTAGAAAATGATTAGCCCCAAAATTTGGTTCCCCCGCACTGCTCTCTCAGCAAAGCAGTTTCGGCAAACAGTTTGTCAAATTTGAAAATATACTCTTGTTAAATTACAAATACAAGCGGAGAGGAAAATCCTTGCAATATTCGCCTCATTTTGACGGTACAGCTTTTTATCGTTTCTCAAATTAGTAGGGCAACGTCTTCCACGCCGCTGCCCTTTCGGTCACAAGTCCTCACCACTTGTAACCATTTGTTCACCGGGGAGGTGAACATTTATAGATTAGTCCTATACAGGTTTAAATTGCAAATTTTTAATTTGGAAATTTAGAGAGTTTTACTCGGGAAGCAGCGAACTGCTCCAAAGATTCGAAAAATTTTCCACAGTTAATCCGCCGACAACGTATTCGACCGAATCATTTTGGTTTAGAACAGAAAAACTATATTCTCCGTTCATTGTTTTTGAATTAACCATAATTTCAAAACTTACTGTCGAAAGGTTATCTCCGTAATTGTGCGCGACGAAACTTTCAGGAACAACTTTAATATTTGCAGTATTAAAATTGACTTTTATATTTTTGACATCAAAGTTTTTGCCGCCGATAAAAATTGTATATGAATTTCCGCTGTTAACAGTGACCGGAACATGCGACAAGTGACCGTTAAAGCCAATGTATTGAATATTAAAGTTCCTTACGTTATTTTTTAATTTTTTATAGGTACTAGCAGTCTTTCCCCTGACAACTTCGACATCGCCAATTTTTTCAGCCGAAAATAATTTGTTTGTTAAATTATTTTGTTTGGCATAGACAGAATATACGCCCTCACTTAAGCCCTCGAAATAAAAATTTCCGGTCGCATCCGTCACGGTTCCGCCGGAAATGCGGCTGGTTTGCGCGTCTTCGAACCACACATCGAAATCCTTGGCTGGTTTATTGGTGGCTAAAACGAGTTTACCGGCAATTTTTCCGCAGCAATTTTGTTCCGCATCATTCACGCCATAAAGCGCCCGAACACCGGCAATATCATCTTCGGAGAGTGTTCTTGGGCTAAAACTCTGAAGATTATAAACTCCGTTTTTTCCTTGATGCGCATTCATCGTCGCACCGATAATCGTGGAATGTTCGAGTCCCAGAAGATGCCCGATTTCGTGTGTCAGGGTTGATTCGAAATCAAAAGTGCCGATTGTTCCGTCGATTGAAAATTGTTGATAAGAATTCAGAACGATATCGGCTTCACTGATAACGCCGCGACGATTAAAAAAAACGCGGGTTCGCGCCGAAACATCCTCGGAATTATCTCCAAAAAGTGTCAGGTTTTCCGGAGTTTGGGCAATTGTAATCAAGGAAACGCCGTCGCCGGCTTTTCCCTGCGGACTAATATTTTGTTTGTCCGTCCAACTTATTTCGAATTTTATATTGGCGATTTTTTCCCATGTTTCTAAACTTTTAAGAACTGTTTTGGCAATGTCGTCGTCGAACTTTAAACTTTGATTTTGCTTAATCAGCGAAGTTGAAAGTGATATAGGAATTTTTCCGGCTTTCCAGCGCAGACGAACCAACTTTGCGTCATCAGCAAATTGCAGATGATAGCCGTTGGCAAAGAAATTAAAACTTCCCAGCCAAAATAAAATTAAAATTGTTCTTAAAAGCTTCGACATTCAAACAGAGCTAAAAATTCGTTTAATTATTTACTTCCAGATTTTCCCTTCCAACTTTTTCTAAATCCGCAAAACCAACAACGAGCAGTAAAGCTACCAAGCCAACCGTCGCCAAGACATAAAGCAACGCTATTTGCTCAAGATAAACCAACACGCTGAGCGCGATGCCAATTAACAAAAACCAAAAAAGCGCAATCATTCGTCGGCTGTATGCGCGTTTATTTTCATTCATATTTTTTCTTATTATTAATTCCAGTCCTTAAATAATTATTTTACTGATAACAGATTTTTACTTCTTTGGACAATTAAGTCAAAATTTCAAAAAGAATTTAATCAATAACTTTAATTGGCAGACTTCCCGAACTTGTTTTATTTTGATTCGCGCTTTTTAGTTGCGGCGCGAATTTACTTTTATCTCTACCCTTTTGCCCGACTTCGACAATATCCAGTGGTTTTAACAAAATGTCTTCCGTTTGTTTTGATTCGATTTTTTTTAAGTCGATGTTGATAATTTCAGACTTCTCTTTTTCCTTACGATAAATTACCACATTTTGTTCATCCGCATCTTTTGATAAGCCGCCGGCGCTGTCAATCGCGCGGGTCAGGGAAATCTGCGAGCGCGCCAGAATATTGGTCGGATTGACGACACCTCCGACAATATAGATTAGTTCCGCTTCGGAAACCATTATTATATCACCGCTGTAAATCTGTGGATTAGCTTCCTTTTTCCCGTTTAACAAATTGCTGATTTGAACTTTTATAAATTCCGACTCGTTTGTGTGACTGACATCGATAAACTTTTCGCTTTTTGAATCAATTAAAATATTCGAGGCTGCTTCCTTATTAATTTTTGATAAACAATTCAAATAACGCGGACGAAAAATTTGAATTTCGCCGCTCACTTTGTCGGTCAAACCGCCTGAGGAAACGATTAATTCATTCAACATTACGGGACGTTTAATTTGAAATCTCTGGGGCGTCTTGACCGCTCCGTTTAAAACAGTTAATGGTCTGTTTGACCGGTCAAGAATTTTGACGATCACCACCGGATCGCGCAAAATTTTTTTGTATGATTCGGCGACTTCACGAGCAATTTCAGTTTCTGTCAGACAAAGCCCGTTAACCTGATTTTCAACAAAATTTACACCGTTTAAGAAACCTTCCGGATTGAGAGTTCCGCGCCAGTCGTAATCGACACTTCCGACAATATCGACATCGATTAAATCTCCAAAATGGACTAAATCCGCCTCATTAACTTTTTCGGTAATTTCATTCTCAAGGGGTACTTCAGCGCGAGGGATTTGCGTAAATACAGAATCGCGCCAAAAAATGAGCACCGCCAAAAAGCATAGAAAAAAACGCGTCCTGTTATTTGTCATTGGGTTAAAACTTTTTTGAAACACTCTTCGACGATTTTTTTGAGCTTCGCGGCGGTCTTGAGGAAACAGTTCCTGGAACAGCGAAACCCGTAAATTGCAAATTGCAGCTATCACACAACAAATGATATCTAAAAAATATCTTAGACCACACAGGAGTCGGACGATAACCTCCCCGTACGCGCTTGCTGCGGCATTTAGGACAACTTTGACTAATCATTTTGATGTTCGTTTCTGGAACTAATTTCAGGCGTGAATCGCCTTATTTTACTTTTTTTGATTTCAATTTGTCGAATTTTTTCAACTTCCTGATTAATATTGTCGGTTAGATGCCGCCTGTCATCCGCTGCATCTTCTTTCGACAAAAGAATTAACGCCTCCTGATAAAAATTTATCGCGTCTTCGTATTCAAATTCAACAGTCGATTGCCGCGCCTGTTCGATAAGATGCGAAATATTTATCGAGACAATAAATTTATTGACAGCATCTCTCGAATCGATAAGCTGTGTTTCGTCTGAATAAAATTGTAAAGCCGACTCCAAAACATTCAAAGCCTTTTCGGCTTTCGCTATTTTATCAGCCGCCTTCACCTTTTGATTAGCTTGCGAAGTCAATAAACGCGATTGAATTTCAGCCCATTTCAGGAGATGAAACTTATGCATTCTCTGAATTAACTTTCGACTTTTGATCAAAACCACAATCCGCGGTGAACCGGCGCCGACTGCTTTAAGTTCTTTGTTGTTTAATGAAAGGTATTCGTTGCATGTCTGAAAGACTTCGTAATGTCCTTCAGGCAGATGTGATAAAACCTTGACGGCTTCGGACATCTGCTTAATTTTAGCAATAATTTCAGTATTTTTTTCAATCGTCAACTTACCGTCTCTGAAATCAGTTTTGTGCGGAATTCTTAAATTTGCCAGATTATCGTCAAGTCGTTTTTGATTTATCAGATAACGCTTGCGAACATTTTTTAACAGAACCTCGCGCAGGAAAACGCCGCTGAATGAAAACGAAAGAGCGATAATAATAGCCGATAACCAGGAAAGTTCTTCTTCTCCCTCTGAAAGAATTCCCCAAACCACAGAAAAAATCAACAAAGTTAAGACCGCCATCGCCAAATAATAATTCGGTGCGGGCAGCCAAAACGGATGTTTATAATTAGACAAAGCAGTATTGTTTTTCGGTGAAAATCTTTGTATTTGATTTGCTCCGTGCGCTTTTCTTGCCAAGTTTTCTCCTACAATATTTGTCTGTGAACCGGGTTCTGCCGCCCCGATGCCATTTTGAACGTTAACAAATAGTTAAATTTTATTATTAAATTGTCAATAAATATGCGGCGCGAATGATAAAAGAATCGTCCGTGATATATTTTTTCTGTCTCGAACAAAACATTATTTGTCCTTAATTTGCACTTTCGTCAAACTTAGAGGTTACGCAGTTGAATGTAGAAGCCCGCACAAAGTAAGGACGCAAGGTAATCCGAAACACACTTAACGAAATGCGTATTTCTGCAATTTTCTTTTCAACGGCGTAACTCGTTAAACTTTTAAGCTACTTTAATCTTTAAAAAAGTTGAGATGAATTTTATAACCAAATTATACCGCAAATTTACTTCCCGTGATGTCTGGGCGCGACCCGAAATGCAGGTTACGTTTCGAGCCGTAGTAATGCCCGAAAAAAATCGTCCGGCAAAACCTTTCCGAATCAAAAAAGTTTTGCCAAGCGGCAGAGTTTTGCTACACGGTTTCACCGGTGAACACCGGGAGAGCACTTTTGAACCGATTAACTTTAGCAGAAACAAAAAATTATAAGTATTTTGCTTTTCTAAAATCCACTGTTTTCTAAAATTCGTAAACCTTTCCAACTTCTAGAATTCTTACATTTGTTATTGCCAGTTCCTCTATTTCCTGTTTAATTTGTTTCCGATACATTGGTTTCAGATTAATTACATAAACCGGACAACGCGAATTTTTAAGCTTTTTCAATTCCCCGGCTAATTTTTTTGGAGTCAGGTGGTGAGAAGCCTCGGCTAGATTCCAAAGTTGATTGGGAAGCGCGCATTCAATAAAAACCGCGGATAAAAATTTTTGTACGTTGACAATTTCCCAAAACTCACTCGTTTCCGCCGTATCTCCGCTAAAAGCGATTTTCGATTTTCCTTTTGAGATAATAAAACCGACGCTTTGAACTTTGTGATTAACTTCAATCGCCGTAATCGAGAACTCACCGATTGAGAATTCTTTGCCGATGTCAAAAGGAAAATATTTGAGAACCTCTCCAAATTCGTTTTTCAGTTCAGAAAATCGTGGATATATTTCCCAGTTGAAAATATTTTTTTGCAAAATATCAATTACTTTTTCAGTCGCGTGGACAGCAAACGGCTTTTCGAGATTCACAAATAAATCATCAATAAACAGCGGTAAACCGGCGATGTGATCAAGGTGCGCGTGAGTTAAAATAACGTTGCGAATCTGCTTTTTTTGTAAATCGCTGGCTGCCATTCCCAAACTTCCGGCATCAATCGCCAGAAAATCATCAATTACAAAACAGGAAAGATGCTGTGGGGAGGCGATACCGTTTTTATTAAAACCATCGGGGAGCAATTGAAATCTCATCAATTAATATTTTAGTTTTTCAGAATTTGATCCCGCAATCGGATAATTTCACAACTTACAATTTTTAAGCAATTCTATCATAAATAAATTATCCCAAAAAACTTTTTGTCGCACCAAAGAATAAAAAAAGGATTGTCAATAAATGACCATCCTTTTTCGGTGCAGTCTATTATTTTATTATTTCGGGTAACCTATTTACATTTCACTGGTTTTGGGCTGTGAGGAAAACAGCACTTCAAATGCCTGTTTAGTTTCTTCCCGGCGACGACATTGAAAGTCGTTAACCCAACCCGTCACGGTTGAAACCATTTCGCGCGCGGATTGTTTGGCGCTTATTTCTACCTTTGCCGGTTCAAACGAATCCTTTTGTTCTTTTTTCTTTATAACTTTTACTCTTGCTTTAGTTGTCATTTCTCTTTTACCTAATATTGCGATACTTCATTCAGCTTCCTAATTTTTCTGTCAGCAATTTGTATGCCATCTGTTTGGTCAACAAAAAATCTATCTTTCCGTCCGGCATTTATAATTTTGAATCTATTCGCCATCCTAATTTTTAGAAACGAATAATAACTAAAAAAGTTCCGTAATTTTGTTAAATCTACCAAAGTTAGGACTCTATTCCTATTTTATGAAAAATCTGCGTCAAAAAAATGCTGCCCAAATCAAATATGTTTTATCGTTTTACTCTTGACAGGAGAGTCGTTTCATCGCACTTTTAACTGACCACTTTTTATCGATTTGAAGAAGGAAATAAATGAGTAAATACATTTTCAGTTTCTTAACTGCCATTCTGTTTTCCTGTTCTGTTTTGGGACAGGAAAAACCAATCGCCTTTATCAACGCCAAAATTATTTCGATTGTCGGACAGCCCGTCGAGAACGGAATTTTAGTTGTGCAAAACGGACGCATTTCAGCGGTTGGCGAGGCGCGCGCGGTTCAACTGTCCTCTGACACGCAAAAAATTGATATGCGCGGCAAAGTTATAATGCCCGGGCTGATCGATTCGCACAGTCATATCGGCGAAGGAGCGGGCGCGGATGGTTCGAGTCCGATTCAGCCGGATGTTCGTCTGCTGGATTCGGTCAACGTTCGCGCTTCAAGTTTTCAGCGAGCACAGTCCGGCGGAATTACAACTGTCAACGTAATGCCCGGCTCAGGTCATCTCAATAGCGGGCAAACACTCTATCTAAAACTTCGTGATGATGCCAATAAAATTGAAGACTTATTAATTTATGACAAAAACGGCAATTACGCGGGCGGTATAAAGTTTGCGAACGGGACGAATCCGATCCGCGCCGGCGGCGGGAATTTTCCCGGAACACGAGCTAAATCGGCGGCGTTGGTTCGTGATCAGTTTATTAAAGCGCGAGATTATCGCGAGCGGATTCGCCGTGCCGGGAAAGATGAATCAAAGATACCGGCGCGTGATTTAGCTTTGGAGATGCTTGTCGAAGTTCTTGAGGGCAAACGCGTTGTCCATTTTCACACGCACCGCCATGACGATATTATGACCGTTTTACGTCTTCAAAAAGAATTCGGTTTCAAGGTTGTGCTGCAACACGTTTCCGAAGCGTGGAAGGTTGCCGACGAAATCGCCAAAGCAAAAGTTCCGGCATCAATAATTGTGATCGACTCGCCGGGCGGAAAACTCGAAAGTGTTGATTTAAAAATGGAAAATGGCGCGGCGCTGGAAAAAGCCGGAGCGCTCACCGGTTTTCACACCGACGATTATATTACCGATTCCAGATTTTTTCTGCGTTCGGCAGGAATGGCGGTGCGCGCCGGAATGTCACGCGAAAAAGCTTTGTACGGAGTGACGATGGCAAATGCGATAATGCTCGAAATGCAAGACCGCGTCGGTTCGCTCGAAGTTGGCAAAGACGCGGATTTTATAGTTTTATCGGGCGACCCGCTGAGCGTCTACACGCATATTTTGCAAACATTTGTTGAAGGTAAAAAGGTTTTTGACCGGAGCGATGCGAAAGATTATCTGATTTCGACGGGCGGTTACGGCGCAAGCGACGATCGCGAGATTCATATCGATTGTTTCGAGGGCGATCTGGGAGGGCAGGAGTAGTGAGAACATTTATCAATTATCAGCCATCAGTTACGAGATTCGGTTTGCGGCTGTGCGCCCTTGCAGGATTTCTTGTGTTTTTTTCAATCGGGTCTTTCGCTCAAATCGCTGTCAGAGGTGAAACAGTCTGGACGATGGCGGGCGAGCCGATTGCGAACGGTGTCATTCTTATTAAAAACGGTAGGATCGAAGCAGTCGGCACGGCGACTAACATCAATATTCCAAGCAATTACCGAATTATCAATGCCAAGGTTGTAACTCCCGGATTAATTGACGCGCACACGGTCGTCGGTTTGGCAGGTTACTTAAATCAACCGCACGACCAGATGCAGATTGAAAATTCTTCCCCGATGCAGCCAGAGCTTCGCGCAATTGATTCATACAATACGGAAGAAAAACTGATTGAGTGGGTTCGGAGTTTTGGCGTAACAACCATCCACACGGGACACGGACCGGGCGCGCTCATTTCCGGGCAGACGATGATCGCCAAAACATTCGGTAAAACCAGCGACGCAGTCGCGCTTGTGCCAACCGCGATGATTGCCGTTAGTTTGGGCGACAGCGCGTTTGGAACCGGCGGCAGATCGCCTGGTACGCGCGCCAAACAATCCGCTATGCTCCGCGCCGAACTAATTAAAGCATTAGAAGCCGTGCGCAAAACCGACAGCGCGAAAACAAGTCAAAGCAATAGAAATAATTCATCAAATCGCAATTCCGGGTCAAATCAATCGAATAATAATGACAATAGCCCGAATGTTTCAAATCCAAATTCTTCGCTTACAAATCCAACTCCCCAAGCCGCGCAAAACACGGGCAGTCAAGGTTCGGCTCCGGTTCTGCCGCCATCTGATCTGCGCTCTGAAATAATGCAGAAAATTGTTCGCCGTGAATTTCCTCTACTCATAACCGCGCATCGCGCCCAGGATATTATGACCGCGCTTCGCATCGCCAAAGAATTTAATATCAAAATTGTTTTGGACGGCGCATCGGAAGCCCACAGCGTGATCTATGAAATCAAAGCTTCGGGTTTTCCGGTTATCATTCATCCAACGATGTTTCGCGCGGGCGGTGAAAGTCAAAATCTTTCGTTGGAAACGGCTTCGAAATTGAAAACTGCCGGAATTTTATTTGCTTTGCAGAGTGGTTTTGAAGGTTATGTGCCGAAAACCCGCGTTGTGCTTTTCGAAGCGGGCGCGGCGGCGGCAAACGGGCTTTCGATGCGTGACGCGCTGGCAACAATTACAATTGACGCGGCGCGAATTTTAGGACTCGAAAAACGCATCGGCTCGATTGAAAAAGGTAAAGATGCTGATTTGGCAATGTATGACGGCGACCCGTTTGAATATACAACTCATTGCACGGGAACGATTATTAACGGACAAATCGTTAGCGAAGTTGTCAGATAAAGTGAAATGAGCGAAGTCAATAATAGCTCATTGAAAAAAGCAAGACACAAATGAATCATTTTCTAAACGCATTACAATTTTTCGCATCAATTTTTGCCAAATAGCTTAAAGCAAAACGATAACCGATATAAACGCTGGTTGAATTGACATTCTCGGTTTTGTCTTTTGTCGAATGTAGATATTCTTTCCATTTGTCGCTTAGTCCATGAAGCGAGACAGCAGGAATTTTTTGTTTGCGAAACGATTCGGAATCCGAACTTGCAAAATCTATAGCAGCTTTACCAAAAGGAATTTTGAATTCGTCTGAAACTTCTTTAGCCAAGTCCGCTAATTTTGTATCGGAGATGTTTGTCATTACTTGCGGATAAGTAAAACCAAAACTGTCAAAATTTACCATCGCGCAATAATTTGCGCGTTTTTCTTTCGGAATTGCACGCGCCATCTCGTCAGAACCGACTAATCCGAGTTCTTCTTTACCAAAAGCGGCGAAGATATAAGTTTTTTCCGTAGAAAAATCTTTCATTGAGCGATATAGATTTGTCAGAATGACAATCCCAGTCCAATTATCAATCACACCGCAGCCGTCACTTGTTTTATCGTAATGTGCGCCTATAATTACGGTTTCATCAGTTTTTCCTTTTTTGATGACAAAAAGATTTTCGGCATCTTTTATCTTTTCGATTTTTATATTAGTATCTTTTGCGCCCATTTTTTGAAACAGTTTTTTAACGGCTTCAAGTCGTTCAGCATTTTTACAAACATTTAGGTTTATATCTTCTTTAATTTCTTCTTCAGTAGAAATTTTAACCGTTGTTTGCTGTGCAAAAGGAGCATATCCAAAGATGCATATTGTAAATAAAATTAAAATGCTATTTTTTATTTGTAAGTATTTATTCATCGTGATTCGTATTCCTTGAAATTAAATTTATCGCATGCGGCAAAACAGGTTTTATGACTTCAAAACACTCACTCACGCCATTTGGCGAACCGGGCAGATTGATAATCAAAGTATTTCCACGAATCCCGCAAACTCCGCGTGAAAGCATCGCCGTCGGCGTTTTTTTCAAAGTTTTGAGGCGCATCGATTCCGCCAAACCCGGCGCTTCTCGCTCAATCACCGAACGAGTGGCTTCAGGGGTATTATCACGCGGCGCAAAACCTGTACCACCGGTGGTGACGATTAAATTTGCGTCCTCGCGCTCGGTCAAACTGTAGAGCGTCTGGCGCAAATTTTCAAAATCATCTGTGACAATAATTTTTTCAACTATTTCCGCGCCGATTTCGGAAAGCATTTCGATGAGCATTGTGCCGGAAGCGTCGTCATTTTCGGTGCGCGAATCGCTGACGGTAACGACAATTGCCCGAATCTTTTCATTAATCGACATATTTCATATAATCCTTAAGCCAGCATCTGTCCATTACTACCAGAAGTCCTGCATCGGCGGCGCGTTTGGCGGCGGTTTCGTCAATTACGCCTTCCTGCAGCCAGACGGCTTTCGCGCCAATTTCAATTGCTTCATCAACTGTTCTTCCCGCTTCGTCCGAACGGCGAAAAATATTGACAAGATCAACTTTTTCGTCGATCGATGAAAGATGCGCCACGGCTTTTTCGCCCAAAACAACCGATTCATTTGGATTGACGGGAATCACCTTACAGCCTTTTTTCTTCATAAAAGCGGCGACACCGTTTGAAGGACGCATCGGATTTGAGGACAAGCCGACCACGGCGATCGTTTTACATTCATTTAAAATTTGTTTGATAACTTCAGGTTCGTTCATTTTTCCTTCTTTTATTTAGAGTTTCTCCGTTTGTTAATCTTCGATTTCCGCAGAGCTTTGAACTTTATATTTTCCGACCACAATTATAGCGTTTTTATCCGCTCGTCTAAGTTCTTCGATAATTTTTATCTTTTTTTTGGTAACTTTGACTCCTGAATCAACAATTGTTTTTTCGAGTTTAGCTCCCGATTCGACAACGGCACTTGGCAGAATGATCGAATCTCGCACGGTCGCGCCGCTTTCAATCAGGACATTGGCGCTCAAAACCGAATGCTCGACGCTGCCTTTTATTTTACAGCCCAACGAAATCAGAGAGTTTTTTACCACGGCGGAACTGTAAACAAACGCCGGAACGCGCTGTTCGGCAAGCGTCAAAATCTGCCATCCTGCATCGTCAAAAACAAATTTCGCTTTTTCATCAAGCAATTCCATATGCGCTCGCCAAAAGCCTGTAATTGTTCCGACATCGCGCCAGTAACCGGTGTGTCGATGTTCAAATGCACGACCGCTTTCGACCAAAAACGGTAGAAGTTCGTTTCCGTAATCTTTAACCGATTTTTTCCCGGCGTTTAATTTATTCAGCGTTTCAATTAAAATTTTCGCGTCATAAACAAAAATTTCAGTCGTGATTAAATCATTTTTAGGCTTGTCAGGTTTATATTCAAAATTTGTAATTCGTCCGTTTTTATCGGTTTCAACCACGCCGAAACGCGAAGCGGATTCGTGCTTTGGCAGGCGTGTTGTAACCATCGTAACCGAGGATTTTTTCAAAAGATGCGTTTCGATCACCTCTCGAAAATCTAATTTGTAAACGTGATCGGCGCTCAAAATAATCAGCAGATCAGGATTAAAATCAGCGATAAATTTCAAATGACGAACAATCGCGTCGGCGTTTCCCTCGGCAAAACCGTCCTCCCCGCTTTCACTCTGAAAAGGGGGTAAAATCTGCAGACCGCCGTAAGTTCTGTCCAAATCCCAGGGTCTGCCGTTCGCCAGATGTTCATTGAGCGAATGCGATTCATACTGCTCAATCACCCAGACATCCGAAATTTGGCTGTGCAGACAATTGCTGAGAGCAAAATCTATCAGCCGGTAAAATCCGCCGAACGGCATTACCGGTTTAGCTTTGTTTTCGGTCAAAAGCCCGAGTCGACTTCCCTTACCGCCTGCTAAAATCAATGCCAAAATTTTTTGTTTATTCATATCTGCTTTAGTTCGAAGTTCAAAGTTCAAAGTTTACGGTGTTCTAATTTGAAATTCTAGATTCTTAATCCCCTCTGGATTTAACCTGCCGTTGATTCCAAATTTTCGATGTCTTTTTGTCTTTTACTATAAACTACGCTGAAAACGATACCGCCAACGACTAGAAGCATTCCGAGCAAGGATTCAGTTGTTTGCCCTTCGCCAAAAACAAACCAGCCGATCAGCAAACCGTAGATCAAGCCTGTGTAATTAATAATTACCACGCCCGCGGCTGGTTCTTTTTGCAGTGAACGAGTTAGACAAATTTGCCCAACCTGCGAAGTCGTGCCGATTAAAAATAAATAAAACCAATCCCACCCGCGCGGCGTCTGCCATTCAAAAAAAGTAGATGTCAAACCGACGATCAGTCCGACGACCTGAAAATGTAAAACAACCGTCAGAGGATGTTCCCGCCCGCGCAGAGTTCGCACTAAATTATAAGCTACTCCAGAACAAAATGCCGAAACAATTCCGATCAAAAGATACAAAAATGTAATCCGCGTATCGAATTGTTCAATAAACAAAATACCGGCAAAAGCCAGTGCGTAGCAGAACCATTGAAAGATTTTGACGTTTTCTTTGAGCAGAAAAATCGCGATAATCGTTGTAAAAATCGGTGACAGATATTGAATCGTCATCGCGCTTGCCAGAGACATCTGCTTGAGGGTGAGAAAAAAAAGAAAAAGCGCGGTCGTGCCGAATATTCCGCGCAGTAAAAGTAATTTCCGATTTGAACCTTTCCAATCCGCGTCCGCTTTGCGTAATCCGGCATGGCAAAAAATTACGCCGAGCGCGCATCGAAAAAAGACAATTTCCATCGTCGGCAGATGAGAAACCTGTTTGACAAAAACATTCGCTAGCGCAAAGGCGAACGTTGAAAAAAACATCAAGCGCACGCCCTCGCTGATAAACTTACTACCAATTTGATTATTCAAAACGAAAATCGATGCCACATCTGAAAATTAACAGCGCGACAAAATTAAATACAATTTTTAACCCGCAGATAAACTCGGATGAACGCAGATTAATATCAGCGATACTCTTGAAATTGCAAAAAAATAATTCCCTATTCTTCCATCTGTATTTATTCGCGTTTATCTGCGGTTAATTTTGGTTTTACACCCCAGTTAGCAAAACGTCGCAAAGCAAGCGAAAATCCTGTGTAAACAAGAAATGCGCCACCCACGCAAGCTAGAAAACCGATTAATTGTCCGATGATGCCGCCCGTTTCCCCTGTGTGCGTGAAGCGATTCCACGAGCGAAGCTGCCGACCCGAGTTTTGTCCGCCGTAAGCTTCCCATTTTGTAATCTCTGCCGTTTTTGTGTCTATCGTCAGCGCCGAGCGAGCGAACTTGTTCCAGTAAATTCCTTCTTCAATCGTAAAAACGGCGGCATCTTTCGCAATCGGCAAACGCAGGTTGATTGTTTGATAAGGTGTGTGAGTTTCTGCTTTCGTCCAAATGTCTTCGAGATTTTCCGGTACAACAAACGGCTGTTCACCCGGCGGAGACGGTTGCTGCTGTTGCGGCGGTTCATTTCCCGTCAATGTATAAACTAGATTTCCCGCCCACTGATAAGAAACAACCACGCCCGTTAAAGTCAGAATAATCAAAACGAGCGACGACCAGAAACCGATTACCGTGTGCCAGTTAAAATCACGCGCTTTGCCTTTAACTTTCCGTCGCAAAACTACTGCAGCCCTGAAATGTTTCCAACTCAGGCGGCGCGGAAACCAGATGTAAACGCCGGAAATTGCCAGAAATAAAAACAAAAGATTGGCTGCATCGTTAATTGATTTGCCAATGTTTCGCCCGCTCCCCGAAAGCGCGAGCCAGCGGTGCGAATCTTCGACGACGCGAAAAAAGCCACGCCAGCCTTTCGCGCCTTCGCCGGTGACTGCCCCAGTGTATGGATTAATAAAAATTTGCCCTTCGCGTCCGAGAGCGACAATTGCCGCCGCGCTTTTTTCATTGCGCAGAGTAATGTTTGTAGGTTTTGCATTTGGCTTTTCCGCTAAAACTTTAGCAACGAGCTCCTGAATCGGCAGACGATTTTGATTTCCCGCCGGAACTTCGACGACACGCATTTCGCGCTCGGCAAATTCCAGGATATTCGACTCAAAAGAAAGCAGCGCGCCGGTCACGCACATCACGAAAATAAAAATTCCGGCAAAAACTCCAGCCGCCAGATGCAGCCAAAAAATAATTTTGCGAAATAATTTCATACTGATTTTTCAGTCTACAGATATGTATGAACCCGAGTAAACTAGCATAAAAGGAGTTTATATTATTCTTCCCTCTTTTTTATCCAATTATTAAAAGCTAACCTTCACGCCGCCTTGAATTAAACGCGGACTCGACGGCAAGATTCCGCGTGAGCGGTCAACTATAAAAGTCCGGTCAAAGATATTTTTCGCCGTGACGAAAAAGGTCGTACGCCATTTTTCGACTTTGTAATTCGCCGTGGCATTCCAGTAAGTTTGTCCCTGAATCGCGCCGATTTGCGCGTTGGCAGTCGGAATGACGGCGTTCAAATCGTCGCCTAATTGCCGCCCGATATAAACATTCTCCACAAACCCATCAAAACCAATCGGATGCGAATAGCCGACGCTCGAAGTCAACTGAGTTTTCGGCGTGTATGGCAGGCGGTTTCCGTTTATCGAACAAACAGTCGATGAAATGCGCCACGCCGCCGGGCAGTAAATATTCAAAGTCGAAGCCGACGTGATTGAACTCGAACGAGCGCCACGAAATTCCGCGACGGGCAAAAAAGTGTACGCCGTACGGAAATAAAAATTATGACTAGAGCGCAAAATCGCGCCCGAATCAATCTGCGAGGAAAATTCAAAGCCCTGCTGCAATGTTGCGCCGCCATTGGTGAACGCCGCGCCGCCCGCGATTGAAGCGGCGACGATTTGATTTTCGTAATCGTTGCGGAAAAACGTCGAAGCGATTTCCGCACCGCGAAACGGGCGCGTGCGAAATCCTATTTCGTAATTCCAGCTCAGTTCCGAATCAAGATCAATGACACCGCCCGCATTGGTTACTACGTCTTCGACACGCGGCGGCGCGAATCCGCGATGCGCTCCGGCAAAAATCGTCGTGCGCGGCAAACCCGAATAAGCCACGCCGAAACCCGGAATTACTTGCGTGACAGTCGTGTTTCCGGTTGCGCCCGCGCCGCCGTTTGCCAGCCGATTCGTCCGTTGATATTCGATTTTTTCAATCCGAACGCCAGGCGTGAAAGCAAAATCTTTCCAAATGAAACGGTTTTGCGCGAAACCGGAATAGGCGAGCGCTTGCCGTTCATTGTTTTCGGCAATCACGCCGTCTCGCGAAGTCGGCAAATCGCCGTTTTTCTGAATTCTGTCTTGGTCTTCGCGGTGAACGCGGAAGCCGATGTTAAATTCGTTTTTGACCGCGCCTAAATTGAAATTCGCATTGAGGCGCGGCTCAACACCAATCGTCAAATAATCGCGCAGACGACCTTCGTTGCCGCAAGTCGTGCTTAAATCAGCCAGACTGCGGCAATCCGGGTCAACATTCAAACGGCTTGGACGCTGTGATGAATTTGAACTTTGCCGCCACCAATCGCGCGAAAAATAATTAGAGTAAAAATTTGTCGTCAGATTGATTTTTGAAGTCAAAACCGCCGCGTGCTGTAAAGCGAAACCGTAACGGCGACCATAGAAAAAGTCGTTCTTAAAAATATTGCCGCGCGGATTTGCTGCATACTCGGCTTCGGTCGCGCCGGTATAAGTTAAATTTGAATTTTCGCGGAAAAACGTGAATTTCGCGGTCAAAGCGTTACGCGAATTGACCGCGTAAGTCGCCTTCGATGAAAAATCGTCGAGTTTGAAATTCGTGTTCTCCCGTGAACCGTCGCCTTGTTTGTGCGTGAGATTAAGAATCGTGCCGAATTTGCCGAACGTCCCGCCAAAACCCGCGCTGCCATTGAAAAACGAGCGATTGCCGCCTTCTAGTTTTAAATTGAAAGTCGGTTTTTCCGGCGGATTCGGTGTCAGGTAATTGATGACTCCGGCGATGGTTTGCGGACCGTAAGCGATTTGCCCGGAGCCTTTCAAAACTTCGATTGATTCGTAGCGTTCCACGGGCGGATGATAATACGAAGCGTTGTCGCCGTAGGGCGCGTAACTCAGCGGCAAACCGTCTTCGAGCAGCAAAACTTTGGTCGAGCGCGTCGGATTCGTCCCGCGAATCCCGATATTCGGACGAAGCCCGAAACCTTCCTCGTCGCGAACATTGACACCGGCGATTTTTCGCAGAGCTTCTGAAAAATTAAAAACACGCGCGTTTTCGAGCGTCTGCGCGTCAATCCGCTCAATCGAACCGGGAATTTCCGACAAACTTTCCGGCGTTCCCGCCAAACTGTTCGCCGTCACGGAAACTTCTTCGGCGATGATCTGCGGCGTGAGTCGAATTTCGATTGACGCGGCTGAATCGAATGCAATCGTCTTGGTCATTGTGCCGAAATTTTTTGCTGACGCAGTAACCGTGTAAAAGCCGTTCTCCAAATTAGAAAACTCAAAAATCCCATCATTTTGTGTCGTGGCGTATCGTTCAAAACGCACGTCCTGACGCTTTAACACAACTTCCGCGCCGCTTATTTCCGCGCCGTTGGTGTCGGTAACCTTTCCGGTCAATGGCGACGATTTTCGCCCCGACATTTTCATCGTCGGAACCGCTTTCGAGTAAATTAAAGGCAAACTGCTCGAAGCATTTTGTGCGAAAGACGGCGAACCCGTTAATAAAATTAATCCGAATAAAAAAAGTATTTTTTTAAAATGCTGCGACGATAAAACTACTAATAAACTCATTCTTTGCAAACTCCTGTCATTCATTTTTCACGGGCGGAAAATTACAGTTACCGATAGCGAACCAAAACGATTTTTGAACAATTTAATTTGGTTAAAAATGTGTGCTAGAATGTATTCTGCACACATTTTTTTTTGGTTTCAACAGCTAAGATTTTTTTGTCGTGCATTAGTCTTCAGCGTGGACGCGCTGGAGGCTTTCAACTTTCTGCAATTGTAAAATTGCAGAAAGTTTCGCTAAAAACTCAAAAATAAGAGCAAAAACACTAAAAATTTCCTTATTGAAAATGAATTTCAATTTCGTGAATAAACATAATTTTATTTCTTATTTGATTCTTGGTCAAGTTTGAAAAATCTTTTTTAATAAATCCGAGGGGCTTCAGCATTAAATTACAAAAGTATGTTTTTTCTGTCTCTACAATTAAAAAGGCAAAGAT
>JACCRD010000232.1 GCA_013813755.1 Acidobacteriota bacterium
TTCCGGCGCGTTGGCGGCGAAAAAAGGGAAGTTTGAAATCGCCGACGGCGCAACTTTGTTTTTGGACGAAATCGGCGATATGTCGCCGCGCGTTCAGGCGAAAATGCTGCGCGTTTTAGAGGAACAGCGTTTTGCTCCGGTCGGCAGCAATACACCCGTCAAAGTTGACGTGCGCGTAATTTCCGCAACCAACAAACGACTTGATAGTTTGATTGAAGACGGCGACTTCCGGGCGGATTTATTTTATCGCTTAAATGTGATTCCGTTTCAAATTCCGCCGCTTCGTGAACGAATGGAGGACATTCCGCTGCTGATCGAACATTTTAACCGCAAATTTTCTGCCGGTTACGGGAAAAAGTCGAAGGAATTTACGGCGGAAGCGATTGCGGTTTTGCAAAATTACGCTTGGCTCGGCAATGTCCGCGAACTCCGCAACACGATCGAGCGCGTCGTAATTATGACTTCAAAACAAAAAATCGCCGCTGCCGATTTGCCCGAACTTAACTCAAAAAGCGAAACGCCCGCCTCAACATTTCGCTTTCCTTCATTCAAAGAAGCCAATGACGCTTACCAACGCGAATTTATTCTGCGCAAACTCGCCGAAGCGGGCGGCAACGTAACACGCGCGGCAGACGCGATGGGTGTTGACCGCAGTCATCTCTACCGACGAATGAAAAATTTGCAGATTAGCGTTGAAAAATGAAAAATAGAAGACCGGGGTTTTATGAATAACGCGATTGCGCTGCTTGATTGTAATAATTTTTATGCTTCGTGCGAGCGGGTTTTCGACGCGCGTTTGAAAGATAAGCCGATGGTTGTTTTATCGAATAACGACGGCTGCGTGATTGCCCGTTCGGAAGAAGCCAAAGCAATCGGCGTGACGATGGGTTCGCCCCTTTTTAAAGTTCTGGATTTGCTTGAAACGCACGACGCCGAAATCTTTTCGTCAAACTACGGGCTGTACGGTGATATGTCTTCGCGCGTAATGAATCTTTTGCAGAATTTTACGCCCGCAGTTGAGATTTATTCGATCGATGAAGCGTTTCTCAATCTTCAGCCGCGCAAAAACTCGCTTGATAATCTGGCGCATACCATTCGCGAAAAAATGTATAAATGGACGGGCATTCCCGTCACAATCGGAATTGCCGAAACAAAGGTTTTGGCAAAGATTGCCAACAAAAGAGCCAAAAAACTCGAGCCTTCGAGCGGCATTTTGAATCTTTATCACTCGCCGGACATCGAAAACGTTTTGAAGGAAACAAATGTCGAAGATGTCTGGGGGATCGGTTATCGTTTGTCTCTAAAGCTGAAAGCCAACAATATTCTGAACGCCTGGCAATTAAAGGAAATGGATAACCGTTTTGCGCGAAGACTTCTAACGGTCGTCGGCGCGAGAATCGCGCTCGAACTGCGCGGCATCAAATGTCTGCCGTTCGAGCAAATTTCAACCAAAAAACATTCGATTACCTGTTCAAGAAGCTTCGGGCAAACCGTTAACGAATACCGCGAAATCAAAGAAGCAGTTTTATATTTTCTAACCCGTGCGTGTGAAAAGATGCGCAAATCCGATTTGGCGGCAAACGCCGTAACAATTTTTATCGGGACCGATCGTTTTCGTCCGGTCCCGTTTGAATACGCGAATTCGGCGACTTACAGTTCGGCTTACGCAAGCGACAGCAATCAGGAAATTCAGGAATGGGCGATAAAAACGCTCGACCGAATATTTAGAGAAAACATCGAGTATCGCAAAGCGGGAATCATCTTGAGCGGACTTGTGCCGAGCGAAAATCTGACGATGCGAATATTCGACGACGCGAAATTTGAGCGGCAGCACAAGTTGATGAAGGCAATCGACGCGGTTAATCAAAAATTTGGCAAAGACACGGTTCAGTTTGGAAGCGTCAAAAACGAAGGCGCGTGGAAAATGAAGCAAACTCGAAAAAGTCAGAATTACACAACCGATTGGAATGAGCTTTTAAGCGTTTCATAAAAGTTTCGCGGGGAAAATTTATGTTTACTTTTTCAGAACCGTCCGACGCGCAGGTTAGAGATTTTTTTGAGACACAGCGAGATTTGCCGTTTTCATATAAAGAAGTCGGCGCTTCGCAAAACGACATTCCGAGTGGCTATCCGATCAACCATTACCGCGCTCGCCTAGGCGACGGAGAAGCGGCGTTTGTCCACGCCAAAAACGCAATCAAAAACTGGACAATGTATAAAACCGGATGGACACGGATTTACCCGCCCGGCGCGCCTGTCAAACCAAACGAAGTTGTTTGCGTCGTCGTCAATCACGGTTTTTGCTGGTCAATGAATCCATGCCGAATCATCTATGTTCTGGAAGAAACAAACGGAGCAGTCGAGCGGTTCGGATTCGCGTTCGGCACTCTGCCCGGGCATTCCGAAGAAGGCGAGGAACGATTCACCATCGAATGGCAACGCGGAGACGATTCAGTTTGGTATGAACTCCTGTCATTCGCCCGCCCGCACCACATTTTAGCCAAAATCGGCTCTCCGTTCGTCCGGTTGACGCAGCGCCGTTTTGCCAAAGATTCGTTTTCAGCGATGCGGAAAGCCGTTAACGAAAAGATATGAGCGAAATCCTCTTACCGGAATCAG
>JACCRD010000009.1 GCA_013813755.1 Acidobacteriota bacterium
GTTTTCGTCGGTCCGCGCCGTCCTGGTTGTACCGCGAGCCGTGTCGGTCAAAGTGACGGTAGCGTTTGGAATGACCGCGCCGGTTGCATCGGTGATTTGCCCGCGCACTTCGGCGAGAGAACTTGAAGCCTGCCCGTTTGCCTGACCAGCGCCGAAAACAAACGCGCACAGCACAAGCGCACACCAGGTGAGCAGATGTCTAGTCAACGGTTTCGGGCGCGCCGAACTGAAAAATCCACCGCGCATCAGCCGAAATGATACTTCCATTTTTAAACTCCTTCAACAAATTGAAATTAAAACTTTGGTTTCGACATAATCAAATAAATTTTTGACGGTTGCCTTTGGACCAAAACAGGTAGGAAAAAGAGAATGAAAAACTATGTCGAATCGTACTTTCATTTGTAACGTAAAGTTAACACTATTGCAAGAAAAAACGAGATTTAAGCGTGTTAAATCTTTATTTAGAAAGATTTTATTTATTTTAATCAGTTTTTGAAGCGGAAAGTGCCGGACGAGTTGCCCGCGCCAGAATTTTCCGCGGCAGTTCACCAATGTTTAAAGCTGAAATAAAAAATCCGGCAAGCCTTGGAGCAAACGCGGCGCGGCGCATTAGGGAACAAACAAAAAGCCTTTTTTGAAAGCGGCGCCGGTGAGCCGATTCGTATTGTTCAGCGATTTTCTCAATCGCTGAATTGTCGGCAATCGCCCGTGCCAGCAATTCAGCGCTCTCAAGTGCCATCAGCATTCCGGTGCCGGTAAACGGATCAATAAACGCGCCTGCGTCGCCGACGGCAAATAAATTTGGCGCGGGGGTTAAATCTTTTTTACCAAAACCTTCCACCGCCACCGCCATCCATTCGTGAACGGGCGCGGCGTTTTTCAGAGTTTTGCGGGCGCGCGTGTTTTGAAAAATTACTTGCTCGACAATTTGCCCGGCATCGGAACTAAAATTTTTGACAATTTCAGCTTCGATCAAAAAACAAAAATTCGCCAGATTGTTCTCAACATAACTCAATCCGCCGTATCCGCCGTTGAAAAAATAAATCTCACACGCGCCTTTTTCCAGATTAACGTTTTTTAGATGCGCTTTGAATCCAACCAGATGATTTTGGATTTCAGATTTTGAATTTTTGATATTAGAACTTTGCGCCTTTGCATTACGGCGAGAAATCATTTTTCCCAAAACTCGCGCCCGTCCCGTCGCGTCAACAAACAAATCAGCGGAAATTTCCTTTTTACCGCCATCTTCAGCGCGAATTTTTACGCCGCAAACATTCTCCTTATTAAAAAGCAGTCCGACAATCGATGTTTCTTCCAAAACTTCGACGCCAATTGATTTTGCCTTTTTCAATAATTGAAAATCCATCTCCGCGCGGCTTAAACTGAGCGCGCCGCCTTCGCTACCTTTGAACCATCGGCTCGGAACGTTGACGAATTTTCCGCCGGGCGCGTAAAAAATCGTCTCCGAAATTCTTTCGCCGCCCGCCGCAAACATTTCTTCAAAAACGCCCATTTCTCTGAAATGCCTGAAACATTCGGGCGAAATAAATTCGCCGCACAGTTTTTGGCGTGGAAATCGTTCGCGCTCAATCAAACAGACATCAAAGTTTTTTTTCGCCAGACGAATCGCCAACCCGGCGCCCGCCGGACCTGCGCCGGCGATGAGAATTTTGTATTTTGGATTTCGGATTGTAGTTTTCACTGTAAAATTTATCTTACAACTTTCGACAAAAAGTTTTGTGGTTTCTTTTCTCTTTAATTCGTGTTATTCGTCTTATTTGCAGTTAAATTCTTATGAAAATAATTCCGCTTGCTATTCCGACGCCGTTTTATGTCGGCGATGTCAATGTTTATTTAATCAAAGAAGAACCGCTGACTTTAATTGATGTCGGACCGAAAACAACTGAAGCGGAAAATGTTCTGCGCGACAAATTACGGGACAACGGCGTTCGGTTCGAAGACATTCAACGCGTCATTCTCACGCACGCGCACGAAGACCACTGCGGTTTGGCGCGAACGGTGCGTTCCGCGGCGCGGAATGCGGAAATTTTTGTACACGGTTGGGAGACCGGACATTTGTTTGGCAGATTATCCAGCGAGGAGCACCGAAATTTATTGATGCGCGCCGGAGTTCCCAAAACGGTTTTCCGCGAGATACAAACGATTTACAAAGACGTTTCGCATTTAACCGACACGCTTAAAGTCGGGGAATTTTCCGAATTAAAAGATGAGATGGAACTCGAATTCGACGGTGGAGCGCTGAAGGTTTTGCATACGCCCGGACACACGCCCGGCTCATGTTCATTTTTCAGAGAAGCCAACCGCACACTGATTGCCGGAGACACAATCTTAAAACGCATCACGCCAAACCCGATCATCTCGCCCGACCCGTTTGACACAAATAAACGTTTCAAATCTTTAGCGGAATACCTGGTCAGCCTCGCGCGAATTCGCGCCGTTTCGCCGACGCTCATTTACGG
>JACCRD010000034.1 GCA_013813755.1 Acidobacteriota bacterium
GCTAAAAGACGCAAAAGCCCGTAGGCGCTTTCGATTTGAAAAATTAAGAAATCCCCTGCTTGAAAATTTTGTGACACAAACTTCTCCTTTTTTGTATAGTGATAATTTTAACCCTTTTTAATCCTAAACAATGTTTTGATTAAAGAGAAATGCGCCTTTGACTCAATTTATATCTTGGTTTGTATATGATATTCTTATTTTAATCAATAAATTATCAAAGAGGGAATAAATATGTCAGATACAAAAGATGCAGTTATTATCAGTGCCGCACGGACGGCGACAGGGAAATTCCAGGGAAGTCTGAAGAGTTTTTCAGCGACGGATTTGGGAAGTATTGCTATTAAAGAAGCGGTTAAACGCGCCGGTGTCGAGCCGAATGAAATTGATGAAGTAATTATGGGCTGCGTTGTGCAAGCCGGGCTCGGACAGGCGCCAGCCAGACAGGCGGCTCTGAAGGCGGATTTACCGCCCGAAGTTTCAGCGCTGACCGTGAATATGGTTTGCGGTTCGGGACTTCGCGCGGTCGCGTTGGCGGCGCAGGCGGTTAGATTGGGCGATGCTGATTTCGTCGTCGCCGGCGGAATGGAATCAATGTCAAATATTCCTTTTGCGATGCCGCAGGCACGTGACGGGTTCAGAATGGGTGACGGTAAAGTTGTTGATTTGATGGTTCACGACGGACTTTGGTGTCCTTTCGAAAATTGGCATATGGGCAACACCGGCGAAGTTGTCTCGGAAAAATATCAGATCTCGCGCGAAAAGCAGGACGAATACGCTTACAACTCGCATCGTAAAGCCGCTGAAGCCAGAACTGCCGGACGATTCAAAGATGAAATAGTTACCGTTGAAATCCCGCAAAAGAAAGGCGATTCAATTATTTTTGACACCGATGAAGGAATTCGCGAAGACGCAACCGCAGAAAGTTTGGGTAAATTAAAACCGGCGTTCAAAAAAGACGGTGGCTCAGTGACGGCGGGCAACGCCTCGAGCATCAACGACGGCGCGTCGGCTGTAGTTGTTACTTCCGCCGAAAAAGCTTCAGAACTCGGCGCGGAAGTTTTGGGTAAAATCGTCGCTTATGCTACATCCGGAATCGAACCAAAATATATTATGATGGCTCCGGTGCAGGGCGTGAAAAATGTTTTGGAAAAAGCTGGTTGGAAAATGGAAGATGTTGATTTATTTGAGCTTAACGAAGCCTTCTCAGTACAGGCACTCGGCGTAATGCAGGAACTCGGACTCGATTTGGATAAAGTAAACGTCAACGGCGGAGCGGTTGCCATCGGTCACGCGATCGGCAATTCGGGCGGGCGAATTTTAACGACGCTGCTTTATGAAATGAAACGGCGAAATGCTAAAAAAGGCGTTGCGGCTTTGTGCCTTGGCGGAGGAAATTCGGTGGCAATGGCGGTTGAGAGAGTTTAAAAATGTTTATGCCGCCGAATAAATGGCTGTAAATTTTTTAGCAAACGAAAACAAACAAGCGATAAGACAAATCAATCTTGTCGCTTGTTTGTTTTCCGCAAACAATTTGGTTTATGTTTTAACAAAACGTTTTCCAGAAAAATTTCAAAAAGGATTTTAATTTAATATGAATGAAATTATTGGTGTGGTTGGAGCCGGAACGATGGGCAACGGAATCGCGCAGACTGCCGCGAATGCCGGTTTTGAAGTGGTAATGTGCGACATAAAGCAGGAATTTGTTGAGCGCGGCGTACAGAATATTAGCAAAAGTCTCGATCGTTTTGTCAAAAAAGAAACAATGACCGAGGATAATAAATTTGAGATTCTCAAACGCATCCGGGCGACGACGGATTTTGAAAGCTTGAAGGATTGTTCTTTAATTGTTGAAGCGGCATCTGAAAATTTTGATGTAAAAAAGGGAATTTTTGCAGAACTTGACAATTTGACCGCGCCGGAAACTATTCTTTCAAGCAACACTTCTTCGATTTCAATTACCAAAATAGCAGCGACCACTAAACGTCCGGACAAAGTTGTCGGGATGCATTTTTTCAATCCGGTGCCGCTGATGAAACTCGTCGAAGTTATTCGCGGAATCGCCACCAGCGATGAAACTTTTGCCAAAGTCAAAGATGTGTCCGAGAAACTCGGCAAAGTTCCGGTAGAATGCAATGATTATCCGGGCTTTGTTTCAAATCGCGTTTTAATGCCGATGATTAATGAAGCGATTTTCGCGCTTTTTGAAGGCGTAGCGACGAAAGAAGCGATTGACGAGATTATGAAACTTGGGATGAATCATCCGATGGGACCGCTTGCGCTCGCTGATTTTATTGGGTTGGACGTGTGTCTGGCGATTTTGCACGTTCTGCACGAAGGTCACGGCGATCCGAAATATCGTCCATGTCCGCTTCTAAAAAAATATGTCGACGCGGGTTGGCTCGGCAGAAAATCAGGCAGAGGTTTTTACGATTATCAAACGTAACTTGCGAAATGAAAAAATCCCGGGATTCTGATTTAAAGTGACAGATACTTTTTGTTAATTTTTGGCATCTTATAATTAATCTACGTTTTCACAACGTAGAAAAAAGACAAATTAATAAAGGGAAAAATGCGAAAATTTATTGTCATATTATTGTTGTTAGTTTTTATCTTAACCTCAGTCGCCGCTTTATTCGGGCAAACTAAAATTAGTCCGCTCAATATCAAAGAGCGCACACTGAAAAACGGTTTGCGAGTCGTATCTTTGCAGGATAATGCAAGCCCGACGGTGGCAATTCACGTCTGGTATGATGTCGGCGGAAAAAACGACCCGGAAGGGCGTTCCGGGTTCGCGCATATGTTTGAACATATGATGTTTAAATCCACAAAAAATATGCCGAATGAAAAAATGGATCGGCTGACCGAAGATGTCGGCGGTTTCAATAATGCTTCGACGGCTGATGATTTTACAAATTATTATGAAGTAGTGCCTTCAAATTATCTGGAGACTCTTTTGTGGGCGGAATCGGACAGAATGGTTAATCTGAATGTTGACGAAACAAATTTCGCATCCGAACGAGAGGTAGTTAAAGAAGAATTTCGCCAGAGCGTTCTAGCGCAGCCATACGGCAGACTTTACGAATTTATCAATTCTCTATCTTTTCAAACACACCCTTATAAACGCGGTGTAATCGGCAATTTGGACGAATTAAGCGCCGCGACGACGAAGGACGCGAACGAATTTTATAAATTATTCTATCGCCCGGATAATGCTGTTTTAATTGTCGTCGGTGATTTTGAACAAGCTCAATTCGATGCCTGGACAAATAAATATTTTGGTCGAATTGCGTCAATCAAAACAAAAATTCCGCGCGTGACGGTGAGTGAACCTGAACGAATTGCCGAAAAACGCTTTTTGCAAACCGCGCCGAATGTTCCGTTTCCGGCGGTCGCCATTACATATTTCGCGCCAACTTCAAAAAGCGCGGACGCTCCGGCGCTGCGGATTGCCGAAACGATTCTTTCCGGCGGCGAAAGTTCGCGTCTTTATCAGGAATTGGTATATAAACAGCAAATCGCGCAGGAAGCCTCCTTTAACGCCGACATCCGGGTTGACAAAGGTTTGCTTTATTTTCTCTCCATCGCATCTGAAGGTAAATCAGCCGCTGAACTCGAAAAATCTCTGCTTTCTGAATTGAATAAAATTCAAAACTCGCTCGTCACCGCCAATGAACTCCAAAAAGCGAAAAATCAATTGATCGCGCGTAAACTGCGTGAACTCGAAACAAACGACGGCAAAGCGATTGCGATTGAACGCGCCGTGGCTTTCCAGGGCGATCCTAAAACGGTGAATACCGACATTCAAAAACTGCAAGCCGTCACCGCGTCTGACGTGCAGAGAGTGATGAAAAAATATTTCACAGATAAAAACCGGATGGTTATTTATTACCAGCAGGAAGTAGGAGTAAATTCAAAATGAAAATTGATAAATCGAAAATTATCAGAGTTGTTTTAGCACTTGGCATTTTGCATTTTGCGTATTTGTTTGGCGCCTACGCGCAGGAAACTCCGCCCGCGCCCGCCGCGCCGAAATCAGTCAGAATTCCAGCAGTTCTGGAAAAAAAACTGGCGAATAATTTAACGGTGGCAGTGATTGAACGAAAAACCGTTCCGCTCGTAACAATTCAATTAGTAGTTAAATCGGGCGCCGAAACAGAAAAAGTTGAAAAAGCGGGTTTAGCCAATTTGACCGCCTCACTTTTGACAAAGGGAACAAAAACGCGCACCGCGACCGACATCGCCGAACAGATCGAATTTCTCGGCGGCTCAATCAATTCCGGCGCCGGTTGGAATAATACGGCAATCTCAATCACCATCACTTCTGACAAACTGGAACAGGCATTGGCGATTATGTCGGACGTTGTTTTGTATCCAAATTTTGAACAGAAGGAAATTGATTTGCTCAAAACGCAGACGCTCGACGGGTTAACATACAACCTTAAACAACCCGGATTTTTGGCAAATTATGTGGCGAGCGCTTACAGTTTTGGAGAGCATCCGGCAAGCGGAACGCCTGCCAGTATCAATTTAATTAAGCGCGAAAACATAACCGAATTTCATCAAAAAAACTTTCAACCGCAAAATTCCGTACTGATTTTCACCGGAGATATTGTCGCTACTAAAGCTAATGCTTTAGCGAAACAGTATTTTGGAAAATGGGAAAATAAGTCAAAAAACAACCCGACAGTATTTAAGAATGTTGGCAAAAAAAATCAAGAGGCAAAAAGAATTTTGGTCGTAGATTTACCAAATTCGGGTCAAGCTGCTGTTAACTACACAAAAAATTTGCAAGGGGTTCCCCGAATAAAACAAAATTTATTTTTTTCAGCAACCGTTCTCAACTCGTTGCTCGGCGGCGGTTATTCGTCGCGACTTAACCAGGAAATTCGCATCAAGCGCGGACTAAGTTATGGCGCGGGCAGCAGCTTCGCGTGGCGCGTTGGTTATAGTAATTTCGGAACCAGAACGCAGACCAAAAATGAATCGGCGGCGGAGGTTGCCGAATTGGTTTTGGCTGAAGTCAACAAATTAGCCGACGGTTCAATCGCGGAAAGCGAATTGATGCCTCGGAAATCAGTTTTGACCGGAAGTTTCGGGCGCAATCTGGAAACAACGCAGGGTTTAGCCGCCGCCGTTGCTGATTTATATAGTTTCGGATTGCCCACAAGCGAATTGAATTCTTATATGAACAATGTTCAGACTGTTTCCGACCAACAAATAAAGAATTTCGCGGCGGCAAATTTGATGGGTGGTGACATTGTGATTGTTGGTGATTACGCCAAATTCAAAGATGATTTAGCAAAGCGTTTTCCCAATCTGAAAATCAAAGTTATAAAGGCTGATGAAGTAGATTTAAGCAAAGAGAATCTACGCAAATAGCTTTGAGTTGCAGCATTACAAACAAGAAGGCGGAAATTGTGATTTTTCCGCCTTCTTCAAATTTAAATGTCAAATTTTTATCTCAGAACTTGTATCTTGCGCGGCGCTTTGTTTGAATAAATACAGCGAAGAAAATGAAAATATGCACAAAAATCTACGTTCTTTTATTGAAGTGCTGCGCCGCGAAAATGAGTTGTTAGAAATAGAAGCGGAAGTTGACCCTTATTTGGAACTTGCTGAAATTCATCGGTGCGTCATTGAAGAACAAGGCAAAGCGCTGCTTTTCAAAAATGTAAAAAAATCAAAATTTCCGGTGGTTACTAATTTGTTTGGAACTGCAAGGCGCATCGATCTCGGTTTTGGGAAAAACCCCCAGGAACTGGTCAGAAAAGCCGTCGAAATGGTTGAAGTTCTCCTGCCTCCGAAACCGAAGGAACTTTGGAATTACAGAAATCTCGCTTTAACCGCACTAAAATTAGGCACCAAAAAGGTTTCCAAGGCTCCGGTTCTGGAAGTCTCGCAAAATCCTGTGAATCTTGCGGAACTTCCGATTCTGACGACATGGCAGGAGGACGGCGGCGCGTTTATTACTCTTCCGCTTGTTTATACCGAAAGTGCTTCGTCCGGTAAACATAACTTGGGAATGTATCGCATCCAGCGATTTGACGAGCGAATCACCGGCATTCACTGGCAAATCGGCAAAGGCGGCGGTTTTCATTATCACGAAGCCGAAAAACTCAATCAATCCTTACCCGTCACTATTTTTCTGGGCGGCGCGCCCGCGATGATCCTATCGGCAATCGCGCCGCTGCCCGAAGACGTTCCCG